>NZ_JBHVIV010000036.1:65050-82443 GCF_042799475.1 Kitasatospora sp. NPDC057692
CCCTTTGCTCCTTCGCTCTCACAACAACGGGCCGGGGGGCCGGGGCCGGGCCCCCCCCCCCCCCCCCCCCGACACTCTACGCGCGTAACAAACAGCAGTGCTAGAGCCGCTCCGGCCCGAACGCGTCGGGCAGGACGTCACTCATCGGCCGCACGCCGGACGGCAGCTCGACCAGCAGGTCGGGCCCGCCGTGCTCGTACAGCAGCTGGCGGCAGCGGCCGCACGGCATCAGCAGCGCCCCGGCGCCGTCCACGCAGGTGAACGCGGTCAGCCGGCCGCCGCCGCTCGCGTGCAGCGCGGAGACCAGGCCGCACTCGGCGCACAGCCCGATCCCGTACGAGGCGTTCTCGACGTTGCACCCGGTGACCACCCGGCCGTCGTCGACCAGCGCCGCGGCGCCGACCGGGAACTTGCTGTAGGGCGCGTACGCGTGACGCATCGCCTCGCGCGCCGCGGCCCGCAGCGCGGCCCAGTCGACCGCCTCGGCGTCGGCCGTCACTTGCCCTGCCCCTTGCGGTAGATCTGGCCGTCGGCCTTCGGCGGCCGCAGCCGCTGCGAGGCCAGCGAGAGCACCACCAGGGTGATCACGTACGGCGTGGCGACGATCAGCGGGCGCTGCACCTCGTCGGTGGTGAAGTACCAGACGAACAGGCCCGCGGAGACCACCGCGGAGATCACGGCCGGGGTGAACGCGCGGCGGTACAGCTGCCACGCCGCCAGCAGCACCATCGCGATGGCGACCACCAGGATCAGCACGTGCACCGACTCCGGGTCGCGCAGCTGGAGGCTGTCGGTGAAGCCGAACAGGCCGGCGCCGACGGCGAGGCCGCCCGGCATCCAGTTGCCGAAGATCATCGCGGCGAGGCCGATGAAGCCGCGGCCCAGGGTCTGGCCGTCCTTGTAGAAGTGCGCGGCGACCAGCGAGAGGTACGCGCCGCCGAGGCCCGCGAAGGCGCCCGAGGCGATGACCGCCAGGTACTTGTACTTGTAGACGTTGACGCCCAGCGACTCGGCGGCGGTCGGGTTCTCGCCGCAGGAGCGCAGCCGCAGGCCGAAGACGGTCCGCCAGAGGGCGAAGTAGCTGGCGACGATCAGCACGCCGGCCAGGATGACGACCACCGACAGGTTGGTGACCAGGCCGCCGAGCACGCCGGCGACGTCGGAGACCAGGAACCAGTGGTGGCTCTCGATGTCCTTCAGCCAGGAGGACAGGCCGGGGACGGTGAGGTACGGCAGCGGATCGGCCGGCGGGGACTGGTTCGCACCGGCGCCCACCGAGATGTAGTCCTTGTAGTAGATCCGGTTGACGTACGCGCAGATGCCGGGGATCAGCAGGTTGATGCCGACGCCGGAGACGATGTGGTCGACGCCGAAGGTCACCGTGATGACGGCGTGCAGCAGACCGCCGAGGGCGCCGCCGAGCATACCGGCCACCAGGCCGAACCAGGGGTTGACCAGGTAGCCGCCCCAGGCCCCGGCGAAGGTGCCGGCGACCATCATGCCTTCGAGGCCGATGTTGACGACGCCGGCCCGCTCGGACCAGAGGCCGCCGAGGCCGGCCATGCCGATCGGGACCGCCGCGCCGAGCGCCGCGGTGATCTGGCCGGAGGAGGTCAGCGCGTGGTTGTCGGTGATCATGCCGACGGCGGAGAACAGCACGAGGGCGCCCGCGACCAGCAGCAGCACCACCGGCCAGGACAACTTGCGCTTCTTGGCGGGCGCGCCGCCGGGCGTCTTGGCGCGGACCGCGGTTGCGCTACTCACGCCGACACCTCCTTCTTCTGGGCGGCCGCGGCGGCAGCCTGGGCGGCGAGCTCGGCGCCGACCTTCTGCTGCTGGCGCTTGAGGCCGTAGCGGCGGACCAGCTCGTAGGCGACGACGACGCAGATGACGATGGTGCCCTTCATGACGTCGACGATCTCGAACGGGAACTCACCGTTCTGCGGCAGCGGCAGCTGCGAGCCGGTGGCGTCGAGGAAGGCGAAGAGCAGGGCGGCGAACACCATGCCGATCGGGCTGTTGCGCCCGAGCAGGGCGACCGAGATGCCCAGGAAGCCGAGGCCGGCCTGGAAGCTCTGGCCGAAGTAGTACGAGTTCTGCATCAGCTCCGGCAGGCCGATGAGGCCGGCCAGCGCGCCGGAGACCACCATCGAGGTGACGACCATGCGCTTGACGTTGACGCCGGACGCGGTGGCCGCGCTCTCCGAGCGGCCGGTGGCGCGCAGGTCGAAGCCGAAGCGGGTGCGGTTCAGGGTGAACTGGAAGGCCACGCCGACCACGATCGCGATGACGACGAAGCCCCAGAGCGGGCCGCCGTCGGTGGTGATCGAGAAGAACCGGCTGGACTCCGAGATCGGGGTGGTCTGGATCGAGTTGCTGGTGGTGCCCTTCTCCGGCGCGAAGATGCCGGGGACGAGCAGCAGGCCGACCACCGCGGTGGCGATCGAGTTCAGCATGATGGTCGAGATGACCTCGCTGACGCCGCGGAAGACCTTCAGCAGGCCGGCCACGGCCGCCCACATGCCGCCGACCAGCATCGCGGTCAGCAGCAGCAGCGGGATCTGGATGATCGCCGGGAGGTCGACCTGGCTGCCGACGAAGGCGGCGAACAACGCGGCGAGCTTGTACTGGCCCTCGACGCCGATGTTGAACAGGTTCATGCGGAAGCCGAAGGCGGCGGCCGCGGCGGCGAGGTAGTACGTGGTGGACCGGTTGATGATGGCCACCTGGCCGTCCGACTTGGTCCCGTACGTGATCATCACGTTCCAGGCGTCGAACGGGTTCTTGCCGGAGGTCGCCAGCAGCAGCGAGCAGATGACGACGGACAGCACGACGGCGAGCACCGGCGCGGCGAGGGCGAGCACGATCTTCTCGCCGTTGAACCGCTGTGCCAGGCCGCCCTTGGCGGGGGCCGCGGCGGGAGCGGCGGGAGCGGGCTTGGGACTGGTCATGTGGTTACTCCCCCGCCTGCTGGTCGTCGGCGGTGTCGGTGGGGGTGCCGGACGGCGCGGCGTCGGACGGCGCGGCCTCGGTGCCCTCCGCCGCGAGGGCCTGCGCCTGCGCGAGGGCCTCCGGCTCGGACTCGATGTGGCCGGTGGCGGCGCCGGTCATCGCGGTGCCGAGGTCCTCGGCGGTCACGGTCTCCGGGTCGGCGTCGGCGACCAGCCGGCCGCGGTAGATCACCTTGATGTGGTCGGACAGGCCGATCAGCTCGTCCAGGTCGGCGGAGATCAGCAGCACGGCGAGGCCGGCCCGCTGGGCGACCCGGATGTGCTCCCAGATCTGCGCCTGGGCGCCGACGTCCACCCCGCGGGTGGGGTGGGCGGCGATCAGCAGCTTGGGGTCGTGGCTCATCTCGCGGCCGATGATCAGCTTCTGCTGGTTGCCGCCGGAGAGGGAGGCCGCGGTGACCTCGATGCCGGGGGTGCGGACGTCGTACTCCTCGACGATCCGCTGGGTGTCCTTGCGGGCGGCGGCCGGGTCGAGCAGCACGCCCTTGGAGTTGGGGCGCTCGGTGACGTGGCCGAGGATCCGGTTCTCCCAGAGCGGGGCCTCCAGCAGCAGGCCGTGCCGGTGGCGGTCCTCGGGGATGTAGCCGATGCCGGCCTCCCGGCGGGCCCGGGTGAGGGTGCCGGAGAGGTCCTTGCCGTCCAGGGTCACGGTGCCGGCGTCCAGCGGGAGCATGCCCATGACGGCCTCGACCAGTTCGGCCTGGCCGTTGCCCTCGACACCGGCGATGCCGAGGATCTCGCCCTTGTGGATGCGCAGCGAGATGTCGTCCAGGACGACGCGCTCGATGCCCTCGGCGTCGGTCTTGGCGATCCGCAGACCGTCGACGCTCAGCATCTCGGCGGTGGTGACGGTCGACTCGCGGCTCTCCGGGGAGGGCAGCTCGGCGCCGACCATCAGCTCGGCGAGCTGGCGGGCGGTGACGCTCTTCGGGTCGGCGTCGCCGACGGTGGTGCCGCGGCGGATGACGCTGATCGCGTCGGCCACCGAGAGCACCTCGTGCAGCTTGTGCGAGATGAAGATGACGGTGACGCCCTCGGCCTTCAGCTCGCGCAGGTTGTCGAACAGCGCGTCGACCTCCTGCGGCACGAGCACGGCCGTGGGCTCGTCGAGGATGAGGATCTTGGCCCCGCGGTAGAGCACCTTGAGGATCTCGACGCGCTGGCGGTCGGCCACCCCGAGGTCCTCGACCAGGGCGTCCGGGCGCACGCCCAGGCCGTACTGCGCGGAGATCTGCTCGATCTTCTCCTTGGCCCTGGCCCCGATGCCGTACAGGTGCTCGCCGCCGAGGACGACGTTCTCCAGGACGGTGAGGTTGTCGGCCAGCATGAAGTGCTGGTGCACCATGCCGATGCCGCGCGCGATGGCGTCGCCCGGGGTGTTGAACTCGCAGGTCTCGCCGTTGATCGCGATGGTGCCCTCGTCCGGCTTCTGCATGCCGTAGAGGATCTTCATCAGCGTCGACTTGCCGGCGCCGTTCTCGCCCATGAGGGCGTGCACGGTGCCGGTGCGGACGGTGAGGTTGATGTCGTGGTTGGCCACGACGCCGGGGAATCGCTTGGTGATTCCGCGCAGTTCGACGGCCGGTGTCGCCGTCCCCGCGCTGGGGTTACCGCCCGTCGTCGGGGCGGGGTCGGATGCGGTGATGGCGGTCTCCTGGTGGTCTGGAGGCGCGTCGTTGCGCTGGAGGGCCAAAAGCGGATGGAGGTGGGGACGGGACGGGGCCCGGGGGTACGCACTGAGCGCACCCTGCCGGGCCCCTCCCTGATGCTGCGTCCATCATGGCGCCGCCGGGCAGTCGGCGGTGCCGGTGACGTCCGGTCGAGCCCTGGAGCCTTACAGCTTCGACGGGTCGGTCGGAATGGCGGTCTGACCGCTCTTGATGGCGTTGGTGGCCTCGTCGAGCTTGGCCTTGATGTCGTCGATCTTGCCGCCGGTGGTGGCGAGCGAGACACCGTCGGCCTTGAGGTCGAAGTTCTTCACACCGGTGAAGGGCTGGCCCTTCTTGGCGGACTCGATGTAGGCGAACACGGCCTTGTCGACGTTCTTGACCATCGAGGTCATGATGCTGTTCTTGTACTTCGCCAGGGCCGGCTGGGCGGCCTGGTCGGAGTCGACGCCGATGGCCAGGGCGCCGGCGTTGGCGACGGCCTCGATGGCACCGTTGCCGGAGGAGCCGGCGGCGGTGTAGATGACGTCGGCCTTCTTGTCGATCTGGCCCTGCGCGGCTTCCTTGCCCTTGTCCGGGGCGGCGAAGCCGGAGAAGTCCGGCGGGGTGCTCAGGTAGGTGACCTCGACCGGCATCTGCGGGTCGACGGACTTGACGCCCGCGCGGTAACCGGCCTCGAACTTCTTGATCAGCTCGGACTGCACGCCGCCGATGAAGCCGACGTGCTTGTTCTTGGACTTGAGGGCGGCGGCCACACCGGCCAGGTACGAGCCCTCCTGCTCCGAGAAGGTCAGCGAGGTGACGTTGGCCGGCTGGGTGTCGGAGGCCGAGTCGATGATCGCGAACTTGGTGTTCGGGTTCTCCTTGGCGATCTTCTCGACGGCCGCCTGGTACACGAAGCCGACCGCGATGATCGGGTTGTAGCCCGCGGTGACCAGGTTCTTGAGGCGGGTCTCCTTGTCGGCCTCCGCCTCACCGGTCTTGGCGTCGGCCTCGGTGACGGCGACGCCCAGGTCGGTCTTGGCCTTGTCCAGGCCGCGGGCCGCGGAGTCGTTGAAGGACTGGTCGCCACGGCCGCCGATGTCGTAGGCCATGCCGACCTTCAGGCCGCCCTCGGACGAGCCCGAGGAGGCGGTGGTGTCGTTGCTCTTTGCGCCGCAAGCGGCGAGCGAGGCGATGCCCAGGGAACCCGAGAGCACAACCGCGGCGAGCTTAATGGAACGGCGCAAGGGAGTATCTCCTTCTCACACGCACCCGTTTAGCGTGGTCGGACGCCACCGTAACGCGCGTAGAACACGGTTGTGTTACGGGCCGCCGGAGCATTCGGGTTGTTACCAAACCGTGGTCTCGCCGTCGCCCCGACGCCCCTTCGCCCTCCACGAACGGTGGTTGGAGCCGGTCCCACCCGGTGTACGGACCACCAAAAAGCGCCCGATCAACGACAAACCGGACACCCTGGCGGGTGTCCGGTTCCGATCGGTCCGAGCGGGAATGCGTCAGAGCGTGCCGGGCTCCAGGGCCAGCGCGGTGAACAGCTCCACGCCGATCGCGATCGCGCGCTCGTCCACGTCGAAGCGGCCCTGGTGCAGGTCGCGGACGGTGGTGTCACCGGGCGCCCGCACCCCGAGCCGGGCCAGCGCGCCGGGGGCGTGCTCCAGATACCAGGAGAAGTCCTCCCCGCCGAGCGACTGCTCGGTGTCCTCGACCACCTCGGCGCCGTCCCGGCCGAAGCGCGCGGTCATGGCCGCCTCCAGCAGCCCGACCGAGACCGCCTCGTTGACCACCGGCGGCACGCCCCGGTGGTAGTCGAGCGTCCACTTCGCGCGGTAGGTCTCGGCGAGCCGGGCGACCAGCTCGTGCAGCAGGTCCGGCGCCTCCCGCCAGCCGGCCAGCTCCAGGCAGCGGACGGTGCCCTCCAGTTCCGCGTGCTGCGGGATGACGTTCGGCGCGGAGCCGGCGGCGATCCGGCCCCAGACCAGCGAGACGCCCCAGCGCGGGTCCATCCGGCGGGCCAGCGCGGCCGGCAGCTCGGCGGCGGTGCGGGCGACCGCGGTGACCAGGTCGGTGGTCAGGTGCGGACGCGCGGTGTGGCCGCCGGGGCCGTCCAGGTGGAGCACCAGGCGGTCGCAGGCCGAGGTGATCGCCCCGACCCGCAGGCCGACCCGGCCCACCTCCACCTTGGGGTCGCAGTGCACGGCGAAGATCCGGCCGACGCCCTCCATCCCGCCGGCCGCGATCACCTCCAGCGCGCCGCCGGGCATGACCTCCTCGGCGGGCTGGAAGACCAGTCGGACCGGGCGCCGCAGCTCCCCGGCGCGGGCCGCCTCGGCGAGCACCAGCGCGGTGCCGAGCACCACCGAGGTGTGCACGTCGTGGCCGCAGGCGTGGGCCCGGCCGGGGACGCTCGAACGGTAGGGGACGTCGGTCTTGGCGTCGTCGATGGGCAGGGCGTCGATGTCCGCGCGGAAGGCGAGGAACTCCGCCCCGCGCGGGGCGGACTCGGGAACGATGTCGACGAGCATTCCGGTGCCGCCCGGGAGGATCCGGGGGGCGAGGCCGGCGGCGACCAGGCGGTCGCGCAGCAGGCCGGTGGTTCGGAACTCCTGGCGGCCCAGCTCCGGGTGCCGGTGCAGGTCCCGCCGGAAGGCGATCAGCTCGGGCTCCAGCTCCCGCACCCGGTCGCGGAGACCGGCGGCGGGGCGGGCAGCGGTGAGGGTGACGGCCGACTGGGCGGACTCACGACGGTTCATCTCAACAAGGGTAGGCCTGTTGGGGGGATTTGGCCCGACTTCCCGCAAAGAAGTCCCCGGATGGGCGCATACCGGCCGCGATGGTGGGTATGACATCTTGTTTCAGCCGCCTTCCCCATGGTGCCTGCCCTGTGCAACGACCATCGGCGATCAAGGTCACGGCCTCCTCGACCGGGCGGTTGACGGCCGTTCGGAGGGGCTCCGCGCGGGTTCCGGGCCGCTCGAACATTGGCTCAAAACCGCTCGACCGGGACATGCCGGCCCCACACCTCGCGCAGCGCGTCGCAGACCTCCCCGACGGTGGCCCGCGCGGCCAGCGCCTCGCGCATCGGGTAGAGCACGTTCTCCCGCCCCTCCGCGGCCCGGCGCAGCGCGCCCAGCGCCCGGCCCACCGCGGCGCCGTCGCGCGCCGCCCGCAGCCGGACCAGCCGGCCGGCCTGCCGCGCCTCGATCGCCAGGTCCACCCGCAGCGGCCGGTACGGCTCCTCGGCCGCCAACTCCCCCGGCTCCAGCCGGAACCGGTTGACCCCGACCACCGTGCGCGCGCCCTCCTCGGTCTCCCGCTGGATCCGGTAGGCGCTGCGCTCGATCTCCGCCTTCTGGTAGCCGGCCTCGATCGCGGCCACCGCCCCGCCCAGCTCCTCGACCCGGGCCATCAGGCCGAGGACCGCGGCCTCCAGCTCGTCGGTCAGCGCCTCCACCGCGTACGAGCCGGCGAACGGGTCGACGGTGGCGGTCACATCGGTCTCGTGGGCGAGCACCTGCTGGGTGCGCAGGGCGAGCCGGGCGGCCTTCTCGGTGGGCAGCGCCAGCGCCTCGTCGAAGGAGTTGGTGTGCAGCGACTGGGTGCCGCCGAACACCGCCGCGAGCGCCTGCACCGTGACCCGGACCAGGTTCACCTCGGGCTGCTGGGCGGTGAGTTGGACGCCCGCGGTCTGGGTGTGGAAGCGCAGCCGCTGCGAGCGCGGGTCGCGGGCGCCGAACTCCTCGCGCATCACCCGGGCCCAGATCCGGCGCGCGGCACGGAACTTGGCGACCTCCTCCAGCAGGGTGCTGCGGGCCACGAAGAAGAAGGAGAGCCGGGGCGCGAACTCGTCCACCGCCAGCCCGGCGGCCAGCGCGGCGCGCACGTAGGCGATCCCGTCGGCCAGCGTGAAGGCGATCTCCTGCGCGGGCGTGGCCCCGGCCTCGGCCATGTGGTAGCCGGAGATCGAGATGGTGTTCCAGCGCGGGATCTCGGCCCGGCAGTACCGGAAGAGGTCGGCGACCAGCCGCAGCGAGGGCTGCGGCGGGAAGATGTACGTCCCGCGGGCGATGTACTCCTTCAGCACGTCGTTCTGCACCGTGCCGGTGAGCCCGGCCGACGGGACACCCTGGCCCTCGCCGACCAGCTGGTAGAGGAGCAGCAGCACGGCGGCCGGCGCGTTGATGGTCATCGAGGTGGAGACCTCGCCGAGCGGGATGCCCGCGAACAGCTCGGCCATGTCCTCGACGCCGTCGATCGCCACCCCGACCCGGCCGACCTCCCCGGCGGCGAGCGGGGCGTCCGAGTCGTAGCCCATCTGGGTGGGCAGGTCGAAGGCGACCGAGAGGCCGGTGGAGCCGCCGGCGATCAGCCGCCGGTAGCGGGCGTTGGACTCGGCGGCGGTGCCGAAGCCGGCGTACTGGCGCATCGTCCAGGGGCGGCCGGTGTACATGGTCGGATGGATCCCCCGGGTGAACGGGTACTCCCCCGGACGGCCCAGCCGCTCGTCCGGGTGCGGGCCGGCCGTCGCCTCGGGGCCGTACACCGGCGCGAACGGGAAGCCGGACTCGGTGCGGCGCGGCTCGGCGGGCGGGTCGACGCGCGGCTCGGCGGGCGGGTCGACGCGCGGGTCGGCGGGCGGGTCGGCGGTCATGGGGTCCTCCGCGGGGTCGGCGGGCGGGTCCACTCCTCTCGCAATGTAACGCCGGGGGCCTTGAGATGATCGGTTGAACCAACCGGGATATCTCAGGAGTGGCAATGACCGAGCAGAAGGTGGCCGTGGTCACCGGTGCGAGCAGCGGAATCGGCGCGGCGACCGCCCGCCGGCTGGCGGCCGAGGGCTTCGAGGTGGTGCTGACCGCCCGCCGCACCGAGCGGATCGAGGCGCTGGCCGAGGAGATCGGCGGCCGGGGAGGTTCGGCCCGGGCGGTCACCCTGGACGTCACCGACCGGGCCGCCGTGGACGCCTTCGCGGCCGCGGTCGGCCGGGTGGACGTGCTGGTGAACAACGCCGGCGGGGCGATCGGCGCGGAGAGCGTCGAGACCGGCGATCCGGCCGACTGGCTGGCCATGTACGAGGTCAACGTGCTCGGGGTGCTGCACGTGACCCAGGCGCTGCTGCCGGCCCTGCGGGCGAGCGGCGACGGCACCGTCCTGGTGCTCTCCTCGACGGCCGCGCTGGCCGCGTACGAGGGCGGCGGCGGCTACGTGGCGGCCAAGCACGCCGCGCACACCATCGCCGCGACGCTGCGGCTGGAGCTGTGCGGGGAGCCGATCCGGGTGATCGAGATCGCCCCGGGCATGGTGAAGTCCGAGGGCTTCGCGGTGACCCGCTTCCGCGGCGACGAGCAGAAGGCCGCCGCGGTGTACGCGGGCGTCGCCGAACCGCTCACCTCCGAGGACATCGCCGACACCGTCGCCTGGGCGGTCACCCGGCCCTCGCACGTCAACATCGACCTGCTGGTGGTCCGCCCGCGCGCGCAGGCCGCGAACCACAAGGTGCACCGCGAGAGCTGAGGCCCCGGGAGCCGCGCGGGCAGGGGCCGCAAGGGGGGTCCGCACCCGAACCGTCACCCCTGAGTGGTACATACGTGCGATGAACACTCACCGGGCCACCCGCCCGCGCCTCCTGCTGGCCGCCTTCGCGGCCGGCAGCCTCCTCCTCGCGACCGCGTGTGGAGGGGACGAGAAGCCGGCCCAGGACGAGGCCGCCTCCGCACCGGCGAGCAGCGCCGCGGCCGCCGCGACCCCGACCGCGACGCCGGCGCCCACCCCGACGGTGAAGCCCACCGGGGCCGACGACCCGGCGCTCAAGCCGTTCTACGGCCAGCAGATCACCTGGGCCGCCTGCCCGCCGGACGCCAAGGCCGCCGAGCAGAAGATCGACCTCTCCCTGATGAAGTGCGGCAAGCTGCACGTCCCGCTCGACTACACCAGTCCGGCGGGCGAGGCCATCGACCTCGCGCTGATCAAGAACCCGGCCGCCAAGGCGGACCAGAAGCTCGGCTCGCTGATCGTCAACCCGGGCGGCCCCGGCGCCTCCGGCGTGGAGACCGTCAAGTTCGGCGACAAGCAGTTCGAAGGCACCCTGCACAACCGCTTCGACGTGGTCGGCTTCGACCCGCGCGGCACCGGCGAGAGCTCGCCGGTCACCTGCCTGGACGACAAGCAGCGCGACGCGCTCAACGCCGAGGACACTCCGGCCGACCAGGCCGAGGCCAGGGCGCAGTCGGAGAAGCACGCCGCCGACTTCGCCGCCGCCTGCCAGGCCAGGTCCGGCAAGCTGCTGCCCTTCGTCGGCACCCGCAACACCGCCCGCGACCTGGACGTGCTGCGCGCCGCCGTCGGCGACCAGAAGCTCAACTACCTCGGCGTCTCCTACGGCACCTACCTCGGCGCGCTCTACGCCGAGGAGTTCCCGAAGAACGTCGGCCGGCTGATCCTCGACGGCGCCGTCGACCCCGCCGCGCAGGCGCTGGACGCGAGCCTCGGCCAGATCATCGGCTTCGAGAAGTCCTTCGAGCGCTTCGCCGCCGACTGCGTCGAGAAGCACGCCGACGAGTGCCCGCTCGGCAGGAGCAGCGACAAGGCCGCCAGGAAGGCCGCCGACTTCCTCGACGGGCTGCGCGACAAGCCCCTGCCCACCAAGGACGGCCGCAAGGTCGGCAGCGCCCTGGGCTGGACCGGCGTCACCGCCCTGCTCTACGGCGACGAGAAGACCATGTGGCCGTACCTGCGCCTGTCGCTGCTGCAGGCGATGAAGGGCGGCCAGGGCGACGCCCTGCTGGCCTTCGCCGACAGCTACAACGGCCGGGACGAGAAGGGCCACTACTCCCCCGATTCGGAGGCCCTGGTCGCGATCCACTGCGCCGACGGCGCCTCGCCCGCCCCGACCGCCGAGCAGGCCCAGCAGGCCGTGCAGAAGCTCCAGCAGGAGGCCCCGCTGCTCGCCAAGGGCATCGGCGTCGAGGACTTCAGCGAGGGCTCCTGCACCAACTGGCCCTTCAAGACCCCCGAGAAGCCGCACACCGTGCGGGCCGAGGGCGCCGCGCCGATCCTGGTCGTCGGCACCACCGGCGACCCGGCCACCCCGTACGCCGCCGCCGAGTCGCTGGCCAAGGGCTTCGCCAGCGCGACGCTGCTGACCCTCCAGGGCGAGGGCCACGGCGCCTTCGGCTCGGGCAACGGCTGCATCGACGCCGCCTACGCCGCGTACCTCACCGAGGGCACGCTGCCGGCCGCCGGGGCGACGTGCTCCTGACGCGCCATAGCCGCTGAAGACGGGGAGGGCGTGACACCGAGGTGTCAACGTCACAACTTGATAGCTCGTTCGGATGAAATCCGCGCGCGCCCTCCCCAACTGATGAGCGCTCAACTACCGTTGGCTCACAGCCGGACGGGCGATGGACGCCATTCCGCAGCCTCATACTTCACCTGGCTTCACCGGCGCTTCACCCACCACTCCACCGCCCCCCTTCACCGGCACCTTCCCGCCCTCACGAGGAGGACCCGCTGGCCAGCGACATCCCGTCACCGAGGCTCGATCCCCGGGACGAGCCGACACTCCTCGGACTGCACCGATTCAACGAGGCCGACGCCGGAGCCGTGGAGGAGGCCCTGCTGGCCTGCTGCGGCAGCCACCGCTGGGCCCTGCGGCTCACCGTGCACCGGCCCTACCCCGACATAGAGTCCCTGCTCGCCGCCGCCAGCGAGGCCTCGTACGACCTGCGTCCGGCCGACCTGGCCGAGGCGCTGGCGGACGAGAGCTGGATGCCGCAGCCGCTCCTCGGCATGCGCGCACCCGGCAGCCAGGCGGCGCACACCGCACTGCGGGCGGCGCACGCCGCGTACGAGGCGCGGTTCGGCCATGTCTTCGTGGTCTGCCTGGAGGGCATCGACCCCGAGGAGATGCTCGACGCCGTGCTCGGATCGATCCGCACCCGTCTCGCCAACGACCCCGACGAGGAGCGACTGGTCGCCGCCGACGAGCTGCGCCGGATCGCCCTCACCCGTCTGGAGCACCTGGTCGCCACCCATTCGGGGGCCGCGGCCCGCTGATCGAAGGGGCGGCACCGCACCGGGGCGTCAGCCCCGCTGGGCCGCACGCAGCTTGGCCACCTGCCGCCGGACGACCCGTTCGTCCGGCGCGGGGGCCGGCTCGGCGCCCACCCCCACCGTGCTGAACACCACCAGGGCCGGGCCGACCCGCGCCAGGACGGCGCGCTGGGCGAGCACCACCGCACCCGATTCATTCGTCAGGGTGAAACCCGTCGCCGCGTCGGCTCCCTCGGGCGTGGGCGTGTCGTTGCGGCTCAGCCGGTGTCCGGTGCGGGTCACCCCCCGGCCCTTCTCCGCCGGGGGCGGCGGCGCCGTCGAGACGAACTCCGCGCACGGGCCGAACAGCCCCTCCAGCTCCGCCTGCAGCCGGGCCGCCCGGTCGCCCCGGTAGCCGAGCAGCGCGCCGTAGAGGCTGCCGGCCGGGTCCGCGGCCGGCGCCACGCTCAGATCGGTCTCCGCGTACGGCACCGCCGGGACCGGCGCGGCGGAGGGCGACGCGCCCGCCCGGCCGGAGGCCGCGGCCGGGGCCACCGCGTCCAGCAGCGGCTGGCAGGCCGGCCGGTCGGCGGTCTCCCGGCCGCCGTCCGGGCCGGTCCCGCCGTGGCCGGGGGCGATCACCGTCACGGTGAAGCCGGGGCCGAGGTCGGCGTCGGTCACCGCGGCGGCGCGCAGCTCGGCGGCGGACAGCTCGCGGGGCGGGGCACCCGAGGGCGCCCGGTCGGCCGAGCCGCCGGCGGGGGCGGCGCAGCCCGCGGCGAGCAGCAGGGCGGCGGACAGCAGCAGGGGACGGGAGGGGCGCGGAGCGCAATGCGGCACGGGGGCCTCGGCGGGGTGTCGGCGCGGACGGGGTCGCCCACCGTAGCGCGACCGGGCGTGCTCGATTCATCACGTTGTGTGTCAATCGGCGCCCCGGTTCCCGTCCAGCTAGGCCAGAAGTGCCTGTTTGATCACAGCAAGGGCCCCCGGAGGCGGTTCCGGACAACGCGTCGATAGGATGCTCGCGGCCGGTGGACCGTACCCGGCCGGGCTGACCGACACCGAAGCCGGCCGAGCCCCCAATCGCTTCCGGAGGGTTTTTCCGTGCCGGCTGGAACGCTGTACCGCGGCCGGGAAGGCATGTGGAGCTGGGTGGCTCATCGAGTCACCGGCGTCCTCATCTTCTTCTTCCTGTTCGCCCATGTCCTGGACACCGCGCTGGTGCGGGTGTCGCCCGAGGCGTACGACACCGTCATCCAGACGTACAAGACGCCGCTCGTGAACCTGATGGAGTACGGCCTGGTGGCCGCCATCCTGTTCCACGCCCTGAACGGCCTGCGCGTCGTCGCCGTCGACTTCTGGTCGAAGGGCCCGAAGTACCAGAAGCAGATGCTCTGGTCCGTGGTCGGGATCTGGGTCGTCCTCATGGCCGGCGCCTTCTACCCGATCCTGCAGCACACGCTGACCTCCTGGTTCGGGAAGTGATCTGAGACATGTCCACGGAAATCTCCGACGCTGTGGTGGTCCCCTCCGCTCAGGCGCACACCGGCAAGGGTCTCGGCACGGGCAACCCGGCCGACGCCTTCGTGATCGAGCCGGCCCGCCAGCGGACCAAGAAGACCCCGCGCCGCACCCGCACCAACTTCGAGATGCTGGCCTGGCTGTTCATGCGCCTGTCCGGCATCGTCCTGGTGGTGCTGATCCTCGGCCACCTGCTGATCATGCTGGTGCTCGACGGCGGCGTCTCCAAGATCGGCTTCGCCTTCGTGGCCGGCCGCTGGGCCTCGCCGTTCTGGCAGGT
Organism: Kitasatospora sp. NPDC057692; assembly: GCF_042799475.1. Lineage (NCBI taxonomy): Bacteria > Bacillati > Actinomycetota > Actinomycetes > Kitasatosporales > Streptomycetaceae > Kitasatospora > Kitasatospora sp. NPDC057692. The sequence continues at coordinate 79,558 of NZ_JBHVIV010000036.1, forward strand.
CTGGGACCTCACCATGCTCTGGCTCGCCATGCTCCACGGCGCCAACGGCATGCGCCAGGTCATCAACGACTACGCCGAGAAGGACTCCACCCGGCTCTGGCTGAAGGGCCTCATGGGTACCGCCACGGTCTTCACCGTGCTGCTGGGCACCCTGGTGATCTTCACCTTCGATCCCAACATCTAAGCCGACCGCACCTCATCGGAAATCGGCAGAGGCCAGAGGCGAGTTAACCCCCCATGCAGATTCACCAGTACGACACCGTCATCGTCGGCGCCGGCGGCGCCGGCATGCGCGCCGCCATCGAGTCGACGCAGCGCAGCCGCACCGCCGTCCTGACCAAGCTCTACCCCACCCGGTCCCACACCGGCGCGGCCCAGGGCGGCATGTGCGCCGCCCTCGCCAACGTCGAGGAGGACAACTGGGAGTGGCACACCTTCGACACGGTCAAGGGCGGTGACTACCTGGTCGACCAGGACGCCGCCGAGATCATGTGCAAGGAGGCCATCGACGCCGTCCTCGACCTGGAGAAGATGGGCCTTCCCTTCTCCCGCACCGAGCAGGGCCGGATCGACCAGCGCCGCTTCGGCGGCCACTCCCGCAACCACGGCGAGGCCCCGGTCCGCCGTTCCTGCTACGCGGCCGACCGCACCGGCCACATGATCCTGCAGACGCTGTTCCAGAACTGCGTCAAGCACGGCGTCGAGTTCTTCAACGAGTTCTACGTCCTCGACCTGCTCATCAACGAGGGCCGGACGGCCGGCGTCGTCGCCTACGAGCTGGCCACCGGCGAGATCCACGTCTTCCAGGCCAAGGCCGTGGTGTTCGCCTCCGGCGGCACCGGCAAGATGTTCAAGGTCTCCTCGAACGCCCACACCCTCACCGGTGACGGCCAGGCGGTGGCCTACCGCCGCGGCCTGCCGCTGGAGGACATGGAGTTCTTCCAGTTCCACCCGACGGGCATCTGGCGGATGGGCATCCTGCTCACCGAGGGCGCCCGCGGCGAGGGCGGCATCCTGCGCAACAAGGACGGCGAGCGCTTCATGGAGCGCTACGCCCCCGTCATGAAGGACCTCGCGTCCCGTGACGTCTGCTCCCGCGCGATCTACACCGAGATCCGTGAGGGCCGCGGCTGCGGTCCGGACGGCGACCACGTCTACCTGGACCTGACCCACCTGCCGCCGGAGCAGCTGGACGCCAAGCTCCCGGACATCACCGAGTTCGCCCGCACCTACCTCGGCATCGAGCCCTACACGGACCCGATCCCGATCCAGCCCACCGCGCACTACGCCATGGGCGGCATCCCGACCAACGTCGAGGGTGAGGTGCTGCGCAACAACACCGACGTCGTCCCGGGCCTGTACGCGGCCGGCGAGGTCGCCTGCGTGTCCGTGCACGGCGCCAACCGCCTGGGCACCAACTCGCTGCTGGACATCAACGTGTTCGGCCGCCGGGCCGGCATCGCCGCCGCCGGGTTCGCCGAGAACAACGAGTTCGTGCCGCTGCCGGAGAACCCGGAGCAGCTGGTCCAGAACCTGGTCGACGGCCTGCGCGAGGCCACCGGCACCGAGTCCGTGGCGCAGATCCGCAAGGAGCTGCAGGAGTCCATGGACACCAACGCGATGGTGTACCGCACCGGCGCCACCCTGAAGCAGGCCGTCGAGGACGTCGCCGCGCTGAAGGAGCGCTACAAGAACGTCTCCATCCAGGACAAGGGCTTCCGGTACAACACGGACCTGCTGGAGGCCATCGAGCTGGGCAACCTGCTCGACCTGGCCGAGGTCCTGGCGGTCTCCGCGCTCGCCCGCGAGGAGTCGCGCGGCGGTCACTACCGCGAGGACTTCCCGACCCGTGACGACGTGAAGTTCATGCAGCACACCATGGCGTACCAGGAGGTCGCCGAGGACGGCAGCACCTCCATCCGCCTTGACTACAAGCCGGTCGTGCAGACCCGCTACCAGCCGATGGAGCGTAAGTACTGATGAGCACTCCGACCGTGGAGAAGCACTCGGCCGCTCTGGACGCGGTCGAGGCCGGTGGCACCGAGCTGATCACCGTCACCATCCGGATCCGCCGGTTCAACCCGGAGGAGCACCCGGAGCCGGTGTGGGTGGACTACCAGCTGACGATGGACCCGAAGGAGCGCGTCCTGGACGCGCTCAACACCATCAAGTGGGAGCAGGACGGCACCCTCACCTACCGCCGTTCCTGCGCCCACGGCATCTGCGGCTCCGACGCCATGCGGATCAACGGCCGCAACCGGCTGGCGTGCAAGACCCTGATCAAGGACGTCAACCCGGAGAAGCCGATCACGATCGAGGCCATCAAGGGCCTGACGGTCCTCAAGGACCTGGTCGTGGACATGGACCCGTTCTTCCAGGCGTACAAGGACGTCATGCCGTTCCTCATCACCAAGGGGAACGAGCCGACCCGCGAGCGCCTGCAGTCCGCCGAGGACCGCGAGCGGTTCGACGACACCACCAAGTGCATCCTGTGCGCCGCGTGCACGTCGTCCTGCCCGGTGTTCTGGAACGACGGCCAGTACTTCGGCCCGGCCGCGATCGTCAACGCGCACCGCTTCATCTTCGACTCGCGCGACGAGGGTGCGGAGCAGCGTCTGGAGATCCTGAACGACCGCGAGGGCGTCTGGCGCTGCCGGACCACCTTCAACTGCTCGGAGGCCTGCCCGCGCGGCATCGAGGTCACCAAGGCGATCCAGGAAGTGAAGCGGGCCCTGGTCACCCGCCGCTTCTGATCCCGGAGCACCCCGCACGGCGAAGGCCCCCGTCCACTCGGCGGTTTCTAACGGTCCTCGCAACACCTGATGGCTTACGTGGTCGTCAGTAGATCACGCAGGCGCTCGGCTGGGGTTCTCCAGCCGAGCGTTT
>NZ_JBHVIV010000037.1:0-79849 GCF_042799475.1 Kitasatospora sp. NPDC057692
CCCGGCCCTCCGGCGTTCCGCCGCGCCCCGCTCAGTCCTGACCGGTGCGCAGCACCGTCTCGCGGATGAACAGCACGGTGAAGAAGGCCAGCAGCGCGAACGGCGCCGCGACCAGGAAGACCACGCCGACACCGTGCCCGAAGGCGTCGGTGACCAGCGGCACCAACGGCGCGGGCAGCCGGTGCAGGTCCGGGATGCCGCCGCCGAGCGAGCCGCCGCCCGCCGGGACGTGCGCGGCGGCCAGGTTCTCGGCGAGGTAGTGGCCGACCCGGTTGTTCATCAGCGCGCCGAGCGCCGAGACGCCCATCGCGCCGCCCATGGTGCGGAAGAAGGTGACCACCGAGCTGGCCGCGCCGAGCTCCGCGCGCGGCACGGTGTTCTGGACGGCGAGCACGAGGTTCTGCATGGTCAGGCCGAGGCCGACGCCGGTGACCGCCATGTAGACGGAGAGCAGGCCGTAGTTCGTGTCGGCCCGGGCGGTGCCGAGCAGGCCGAAGCCGACGGCCAGCAGCAGCGTGCCGCTGACCAGGTAGGCCTTCCACTTGCCGTACTTGGTGATCATCTTTCCGGCGACGGTGGAGGAGACGGCCAGGCCGAGGATCATCGGCAGGGTCATCAGGCCGGCCACGGTCGGGGACTTCTCCCGGGCGAGCTGGAAGTACTGGCTGAGGAAGGTGGTCGCGCCGTACATCCCGATGCCGACCAGGACGCTGGCCAGCGCGGCGAGGGTGACCGTCCGGTGCTTGAACAGGTGCGGCGGGATGATCGGCTCGGCCGCGCGGCGCTCGACGACGACGGCGATCGCGCCGAGCAGCAGGCCGCCGCCGACCATGGCCGCGGTCTGCCAGGAGAGCCAGGCGTAGTTCTTGCCGGCCAGGGTGATCCAGATCATCAGCAGGCTGACCGCGCCGGTGATCACCAGCGCGCCCAGGTAGTCGATCTTCACCGTGCGCTTGACCACGGGCAGCTTCAGGGTGCGCTGCAGCACCAGGATCGCGGCCAGCGCGAACGGGATGCCGACGTAGAAGCACCAGCGCCAGCCGAGCCAGGAGGTGTCCACGATGACACCGCCGATCAGCGGGCCGCCGATGGTGGCCAGCGCGAAGACGGCGCCGAAGTAGCCGCTGTACCGGCCGCGCTCGCGCGGCGGGACCATCGCGGCCAGGCAGATCTGGGCGAGGGCGGTGACACCGCCGGCGCCGATGCCCTGGAGGGCGCGGCAGGCGATCAGCTCGCCGGTGTTCTGGGAGAGGCCGGCCAGCGCCGAGGACGCGATGTAGATCACCAGGGCGATCTGCAGCAGCAGCTTCTTGCTGGCGAGGTCGGAGAGCTTGCCCCAGATCGGGGTGGAGGCGGTCAGGGTGAGCAGGGTCGCGGTGATCACCCAGGTGTAGGCGGACTGGCCGCCGTGCAGGTCGGTGAGGATCCGCGGCAGCGCGTTGGAGACGACGGTCGACGAGAGCACGGCGACGAAGAGGCCGAGGAGCAGGCCGGAGAGCGCCTCCATCACCTGCTTGTGCGTCATCGGTTGGTCGGTCGTGTCGGCGGCTCCGGTCGCGGCAGGCGTGGCGGTGACGGTCATCGAGGTCCTTCGAATAGTTGCCTGTAGCAACCATAGGGCCGATGGTTGACTTAGGCAACATTCGTCAAGAACAAGTAAAGCCCGGACCGGAACCGGCCCGGGCCCCGCACGCGCATCGCTCAGACGGCGGGTACCGCCGCCTCGCCGACCACGTCGTTGAAACGGTGCAGCAGCTCGGCGAAGCGGACCACGTCCTCCTCCGGCCAGTCCTCCATCAGCTCCCGCACCCGGCCCATCCGGGCGGTCCGGGCGGCCAGGAACCGCCGCCGGCCGTCCTCGGTGAGCGAGACCCGCGCGGAGCGGCGGTCCTGCGGGTCGGCCTCCCGGGCCAGCAGGCCCAGCTCCTCCAGCGCCCGGATCTGCCGGCTGACCGTCGCCTTGCCGACCGCGAAGTGCACGCCGACGTCGGTCACCCGGACCGACCCGGTCTGCTCGATGTGGCTCAGCAGGCTGTACGCCATGCCCTCCAGCTGCGGGTGGACCCGCCGGGACAGCTCGGACATCCGCGCCCGGCCGCGCCGGAACAGCACCCCCACCTCGCGCTCCACCGCCAGCAGCGGGTCCTCGTCCAGATCCTCGGCGCGATCCTCGTTCGGCGTACTCACCGCGCCAGTATCCCGCAGCACACCCGGGCCGCCCCCGGCGCGGGAGAAACCTCCACGAAACTAGTTCATGCTATTAAGTACCCGGTTTCCCCCGATACGCAAGGAGATGTGCATGACCGCCCCAGGGCAGCAGGGACCAGAGCCCGTCGCGGCGCCGGAGCACGCCGCCGAACCGGCACCGAGGAAGGGCTTCGCGGCCGAGCTGAAGGGCGCGGTCACCCCGCGCGCGGCGCTGCTGGTGATCGGCGTGCTGCTCCTCCAGCTGGGCTTCGTCACCTCGTACGTGGGCGCGCTGCACCAGCCGAAGCCGCACGAGCTGTCGATCGCGGTGGTCGCCCCGCCGCAGGTCGCCCCGAAGCTCGTCCAGGGCCTGGAGTCGGTCCCGGACGAGGCCGTGAAGGCCGTGACCGCGCCGGACGCGGAGAGCGCCACCCAGCAGATCAAGGACCAGAAGATCTACGCCGCGCTGGTGGTGAACCCGGCGTCCACCGAGGACGTGCTGATGGTCGCCAACGCGCGCGGGCCGTCCGCCGCCCGGGCCGCCGAGACCATCGTCACCGGCCTGGAGAAGACCCAGGGCCGCACCGTCGTGGTCCAGGACGTCGTGCCGCTCGCCAAGGGCGACGCCAACGGGCTCTCCTCCTTCTACCTGGTGATCGGCTGGTGCGTCGGCGGCTACCTGGTCGCCTCGATCCTCGGCGTCAGCGCCGGCGCCAAGCCCGCCAACGCCAACCGGGCGCTGATCCGGCTCGGCACCCTGGCTCTGTACTCGGTCGCGGCCGGCATCGGCGGCGCGATCATCGTCCAGACCGCCCTGGACGCGCTGCCCGGCCCGTTCTGGGCGCTGTCCGCCGTCGGCGCGCTGGTGGTCTTCGCGGTCGGCGCGTTCACCATGGCCCTGCAGTGCCTGTTCGACATCATCGGCATCGGCATCGCGGTGCTGATCTTCGTGGTGCTCGGCAACCCGAGCGCGGGCGGTGTCTTCCCGCCGCCGATGATGCCGCCGTTCTGGCGCGCGATCGGCGCCTGGTTCCCGAACGGCGCGGGCACCGACGCGACCCGCTCGATCGCCTACTTCGACAGCACCAACCTGACCCAGCCACTGCTGGTCCTGCTGGCCTGGGCGCTGGTCGGCGTCGGCATCACCTTCGCCGCCGTCCTCGGCCGGCCCTCGCACCTGAGCCGCGAGCTGGTCAAGGACTGACCGGAGGCGGTCACGGCTCCTCCAGCCGGCCCGGGTCGGCGAGCAGCGACCGGACCACGCCGACCGCGGCCCCCAGCAGGGGGCCGCGGCGGCCCAGCCGGGAGACCGTCAGCCGCTCGTCCGACCAGGGCCGGACGGTCACCCGGGCGGCCAGCTCGGCCCGCATCGCGGGCAGCAGCCAGGGCGCCAGCCCGGCGTAGCCGCCGCCCAGCACCACCTCGGCCGGGTCCAGCAGGTTGACCGCCCCGGCCGCCGCGATGCCCAGCGCGGCCCCGGCGCCCGCGAGCGCCGCCCGCACCTCCTCGTCCCCGGCCCCGGCCCGCTCGGCGAGCAGCGCCACCCAGTCGCCCCGGACGCCCTCCAGCCCGGCCGCGCGCAGCACCGCCGACTCCCCCGCGTACTGCTCCAGGCAGCCGTGCGCCCCGCACGCGCAGCGCGGCCCCTCCGGATGCACCGGGACGTGGCCCAGTTCGCCCGCGTAGCCGCTCGCCCCGCGCAGCAGCCGACCGTCGACGACGATCGCCGAGCCGATCCCGGCCTCGGCGGAGACGTGCAGGAAGTGCTCCGCCCCGCCGCCCAGCCAGAGCTCGGCGAGCCCGCCGAGATTGGCCTCGTTGTCGGCCCGCACCGGGAGCTCGGCCAGGTCGCCCGCACTGGCGGCGCGCAGCGCGAGCCGCAGCTCGGCGGCGACCCCGACGTCCCGCCAGCCCAGGTTGGCGGCCCGCTGGAGCAGCGCGCCGTCGGCGCCGACCAGTCCGGGCACGGCCAGCGCCAGTCCGGCCGGGCGCAGTCCGGCGTCGGCGGCGGCCCGGCGCAGCAGTTCGGCGAGGTCGGCCATCACGGCGGCGGGCAGTCGGCCCCGGTTGCGGATCTCCTGGCGGCGCCAGGCGCGGACCTCGCCGCGCAGGTCGACCACGCAGGCGCCGAGGTGCTCGACCCCGATCTCGGCGCCGAGGCCGGCCGGACCGTCCCGGTTGAGCCCGAGCGCGGTGCCGGGCCGGCCGACCTTGCCGCTGGGGGCGGCCGGGCCCTCCTCGACCACCAGTCCGGCCGCGATCAGCTCCTCGGCGAGCGAGGAGACGGCGGCCCTGGTCAGCCCGGTCCCGGCGGCCACCTCGGCGCGCGAGCGCGGGGTGCGGGAGATGGCCCGGAGCACCAGGGCCAGATTGCTCCGGCGCATCCCCTGCTGGCTCGCCGGCCCGCCCGCCCCCGGACCCCGGGGCTCACGCATCGCGCTCCCCCGCCCCGGCCTCCGCCGACCGCACCCGCGCGCCCAGCGACGGACCCGGCTGCGGGCCGGCGGCGGCGCCCCTCGCGCCGGGCTGCTCCGTCCGGGTGAAGACCCAGCGCTGCATGGCCCAGAAGCGGAACAGCATCGCCACGAAGGTGCCCAGCACCATCCCGCTCAGGAAGTCGGCGAGTTCCTGGGTGACCGGGCTGACCCACGGCTCGCGCAGGTCGAGCAGGTAGCGCGAGGCGATCAGCGGCAGCACGTTGACGGCGATGGCGGCGGCGCTCACCAGCAGGAACAGCAGCGGCTCGCGCCGCCGCCAGGAGGAGCGGAAGCTCCACCGCCGGTTGAGCAGGTAGGAGACGGCGGTGCCGACCACCGTCGCCGCGGTGAGCGCCACCACCGGCTTGCGCTCCAGCACGGTGAGCCGCAGCGCGTAGTTGATCACCAGCGTCAGGGCGAAGCAGCCGCTGCCGACCAGCAGGAACTTCACCAGCCGCCGGTGCCGGACCAGGAGGGGGCGCACCCCCTGCGGCACCCGGGCCAGGACGCGCTGGGTCAAGGACGGCACCTTCGCAGTCTGGCACGCACCCCGCGGCCCGTCCCGTCCGGCGGTCCACCGGACGGGACGGGCCGCGGGCCGCCGCCGTCAGGCCGCCGCCACCAGCACGCCGGCCGGCTCCAGGGCCAGCTCCAGCACCTCCCGGACGTCCGCGACCGGGTGGACGGCCAGCCGCTCCAGCACCTCGGCGGGGACGTCGTCCAGGTCGGCCTCGTTCCGCTTGGGGATGATCACCGTGGTGATCCCGGCCCGGTCGGCGGCGAGCAGCTTCTGCTTCACCCCGCCGATCGGCAGCACCCGCCCGGTCAGCGACACCTCCCCGGTCATCGCCACGTCGGTGCGCACCTTGCGCCCGGAGAGCAGCGAGGCCAGCGCCGTGGTCATGGTGACGCCGGCGCTCGGCCCGTCCTTGGGGACGGCCCCGGCCGGGACGTGCAGGTGCACGCCGCGGTCGCGCAGCGAGGTGACCGGCAGCTCCAGCTCGGCGCCGCGCGAGCGCAGGTAGGAGAGCGCGATGTGTGCGGACTCCTTCATGACGTCGCCCAGCTGGCCGGTCAGGGTCAGCCCGGTGCCCCCGGTCTCGGCGTCGGCGAGCGAGGCCTCGATGTAGAGGACGTCGCCGCCGGCCCCGGTGACCGCCAGGCCGGTGGCCACGCCGGGCACCGCGGTGCGCCGCTCGGCGGGTTCCTGGGCCGCCTCCGGGACGTGGTGCGGCCGGCCGATCAGGGCGCGCAGGTCCTCGGCGCCGATCGCGGCGGGCAGCTCGCGCTCGCCCAGCTCGTTCTGCGCGGCGACCTTGCGCAGCACCCGGGCGATCGCCCGTTCGAGGTTCCGGACGCCGGCCTCGCGGGTGTACTCGCCGGCCAGCCTGCGCAGCGCCGGCTCGTCGACCGCGACCTCCTCGTCCTTGAGCCCGGCCTTCTCCAGCTGGCGCGGGAGCAGGTGGTCGCGGGCGATGACGACCTTCTCGTCCTCGGTGTAGCCGTCCAGGCGCACCAGCTCCATCCGGTCGAGCAGCGGCTCGGGGATGGCCTCCAGCACATTGGCGGTGGCGAGGAAGACCACGTCGGAGAGGTCCAGCTCGACCTCCAGGTAGTGGTCGCGGAAGGTGTGGTTCTGCGCCGGGTCGAGCACCTCCAGCAGGGCGGCGGCCGGGTCGCCCCGGTAGTCGGAGCCGACCTTGTCGATCTCGTCCAGCAGGACGACCGGGTTCATCGAGCCGGCCTCCTTGAGGGCGCGGACCAGCCGGCCGGGCAGCGCGCCGACGTAGGTGCGCCGGTGGCCGCGGATCTCCGCCTCGTCCCGGACGCCGCCGAGCGCGACCCGGACGAAGGAGCGGCCCATGGCGCGGGCCACCGACTCGCCGAGCGAGGTCTTGCCGACGCCGGGCGGGCCGACCAGGGCCAGCACCGCGCCGCCGCGGCGGCCGCCCACCAGCCCGAGCCCCTGGTCGGCCCGGCGCTTGCGGACCGCCAGGTACTCGACGATGCGCTCCTTCACGTCGGCCAGGCCGGCGTGGTCGGCGTCCAGCACCGCGCGGGCGCCCGCGATGTCGTAGGAGTCCTCGGTGCGCTCGTTCCAGGGCAGCTCCAGGACGGTGTCCAGCCAGGTGCGGATCCACGAGCCCTCGGGCGACTGGTCGCTGGAGCGCTCCAGCTTGTCGACCTCCTTGAGCGCGGCCTCGCGGACCTTCTCGGGCAGGTCGGCGGCCTCGACCCGGGCTCGGTAGTCGCCCTCCTCGTCGGCCGGGTCGCCGTTCAGCTCGGCGAGCTCCTTGCGGACGGCCTCCAGCTGGCGGCGGAGCAGGAACTCCTTCTGCTGCTTGGCCACGCCCTCCTCGACGTCCTTGCGGATGGTGTCGTTGACCTCCTCCTCGGCGAGGTGGTCGCGGAGCAGGCCGAACGCGTACTCCAGTCGCGCGACCTGGTCGGCCTCCAGCAGCACCTTGAGCTTCTGCTCGGCGGTGACGAAGGAGGCGTAGCCGATGTTGTCGGCGAGCTCGCCGACGCCCTCGATGGCGGCCACCCGGTCGACGATCTGCCAGGCCCCGCGCTTGCGCAGCCACTGGGTGGACAGGCTCTTGTACTCCCGGACCAGCTCGGCGGCGCGGCCCGCCACCGGGGTGCCGACCGAGGACTCCCGGAACGGCGTGGTCTCCACCCAGAGCGCGGCACCGGGGCCGGTGGTGCCGACGCCGATGCGCACCCTGCGCACCGCGCGGACCAGCGCGGCCGGCTGCCCGATCGCGTTGGGGCCGTCGGCCAGCCGGCCGACCTGCTCGACGGTGGCGAGGGTGCCGACCGCCGCGTACGAGCCGTCCACCCGCGGGACCAGCAGGACCTGGGGCTTCCCGGTGCTGCCAGTGGCGGCGGCGCGCGCGGCCTCGACGGCGGCGCGGACCTCGGTGTCCTTCAGGTCCAGCGGAACGACCATGCCCGGCAGGACGACCTCGTCGTCGAGCGGCAGCACGGGCAGGGTGAGCGGAGTGGACGTCGATGCCATGATCTCTCCCCGGTCAGCGAACTTGAGTCGACCTGACTAAGGATTTGCGGGCGCCGGATGTTCCCGGGCTTCCGTTCGCCGTGAGCGAACGGTGAAGAAGTCCTGGGGAGCCTGTCAAAACCGGGGCCGAACCGGGCTCAGAGCCGGTCCAGCACCGCGGCCCGGCGCGGCGCGGACGCCCGCGCGGACGCGGACCGGGGGCGCGCGACGGATACCCCGAGCCGGGTGCGGCACGACCCGCGCCCGTCCCGGCGGCGCAGCCACCGCCACAGCGCCACCCCGGCGAGCAGCGCCGCCGGATGGCCGACCCCGGTGACGAGGTCCCGGTCCTCGGCGATCTGCCCGGCGATCAGCGCCGCGGCCAGCCCGAGCGCGACCACCCGCCCGGCCGGCCGCAGCAGCCCGGCCAGCGCGCCGAGGCTGGCCAGCACGCCGTAGCTGACGCCGATGTCCAGGTAGTCCATCGCGGCCGGCTCCAGCCGCCCGCTCTCCACCCCGGCGATCACCACGCCCTGGGACAGCAGGGTGGCGCCGATGTGCCCGGCGGCGAAGACGGCCGCCGCCCGGGCGGGGCCGACCCGGCGCTCCAGCGGGGCGACGGTGAGGGCGAAGGCCCACAGGTAGGGCACCCAGTCCGGGCCGGCCACCCAGAAGCCGCTGAGCAGCAGGGCGCGCAGCGGGTGCTGCAGCAGGTTGCGCCCGTCCGAGCTGGAGGCCTCCTGGAGCCGGAGCACGAGGTCCGGGTCGGCCAGCCCGGCGAAGGTGGTGGTGGCGCCGACCACGGCGAGGTAGCCGAGCGCGAAGGGGTTGCGCCGCGGGGTCGGCACCCGGGCGAGCAGCCAGTCGACCGCCCCGGCGCGCAGACCGTGCCGGAGCAGCCCGTACGGCGGCCCGCCGCGCCCGGCGCGCGCCTGTCGCTCCGTCATGCCGCCTCCGCTCCAACGCCCGCGGCCGTCGCCTCCGGCGTGTCCAACGTACCGGTGCGTACCGGAAATCCCACCCCCCGTGATTTGTCGTGGCCACGGTACGGCCGGCTCCTGGGAGCCGGCTGGGAGAACGCTGGGCGCGGGGGGATCGGAGGGTGGCCGAATTGGTCCAGACCTTCTCCGCCTATATGTGCGCCCATCCCTGCTGACCGGCGGCTTGGCGCGAACCGATGTGCATACGTACCGTTACGGAGTGAAAAAACGCCGGGTAAGGTATCGGCCCGTGCCCACTTCCGAGTGGGCCCGACAGTCGGCCCGGCAAGCCGGTCCGCGGGCCGGAAATGCCCGGTCCACCTGCCGGGAATCACCCGCTGTCCGTACGCTGCGAGGTGTGCGGGAGAGGTGAGCGGCGCACACCCGCTCGCCCGACACCGCGCACGCGACGGGACGGCGGACCCGGCACAGTCCACGACGGAACAAGACTACGAGCGGAGCCTTCGCCATCCCCACAGATGGCCGGCCCGCAGCCCTGGGGGCGGTGGCGTGACCGTGACAGAAATTCAGCAGGACAACCAGAACGCCGGCGGCACGGTGAGCAGTCAGCGCAGAGTGCTGGTGGTCGAGGACGAGCCCACGATCGCCGAGTCCATCGCGGCCCGGCTGGGCGCGGAGGGCTTCAAGGTCGCCGTGGCCCACGACGGCCCGGGCGCCGTCGACGGCTTCCACACCTGGCAGCCGGACCTCGTCGTCCTCGACATCATGCTGCCCGGCTTCGACGGCCTGGAGGTGTGCCGCCGGATCCAGGCCCAGCGCCCGGTACCGGTCCTGATGCTCACCGCGCGGGACGACGAGACGGACCTGCTGGTCGGCCTCGGCGTCGGCGCCGACGACTACATGACCAAGCCCTTCTCCATGCGCGAACTGGCCGCCCGGGTCAACGTGCTGCTGCGCCGCGTCGAGCGCGCCCAGCAGGCCGCCCGCACGCCCGCGCTGGGCAGCCTGCGCTTCGGCGAGCTGGAGATCGACCACGTGCAGCGCCGGGTCCGGCTGGCCTCGGGCGACGTCCACCTGACGCCGACCGAGTTCGACCTGCTCGCCTGCCTGGCCGCCCAGCCGCGCGCCGTGCTCACCCGCGAGCAGCTGCTGGCCGAGGTCTGGGACTGGACCGACGCGTCCGGCACCCGCACCGTCGACAGCCACGTCAAGGCACTGCGCCGGAAGATCGGCGCCAGCTGGATCCGCACCGTGCACGGCGTCGGATACGCGCTGGAGGCCCCGCTCTCGTAGCGGCGCACCTTCGGACACCGGGCCGCCGGGGGGCCCGTGTCCCGGACCGCCGTGCGCACCCACGCGGGGGATCACAGGGGACCAATGACCTTTCCACAGCAACGCAACGGGGACCTCGACGGCAGTCGGCCGCCCACGCTGGCCGCCCGCGCCGCGAAACGGGTCTGGGCCGACATCCGGCCGCTCGACCCGGTCCGCTCGATCAAGGGCAAACTCGCCCTCCTGGTGATCGTGTCCGTCTTCCTGGCCACCGGCATGGTGGTCGTGGCGATCCGGTCCGAGACCCAGATCCGGATCATCATGATCTTCTCGATGATCGCCTCGCTGCTCTTCATGCAGTTCCTCGCGCACGGGCTGACCGCCCCGCTGCGCGACATGACCGCCGCCGCCCGCGCGATGGCCTCCGGCGACTACAGCCGCCGGGTCGAGGTGAACTCGCGCGACGAGATCGGCGAGCTGGCCGCCACCTTCAACCAGATGGCGGCCGACCTGGGAGCGGCCGACCGGCACCGCCGCGAGCTGGTCGCCAACGTCTCGCACGAGCTGCGCACGCCGATCGCCGCGCTGCACGCCGTGCTGGAGAACGTGGTCGACGGCGTCGTCCAGCCGAACCCGGCGACCCTGGGTGCCGCGCTGGAGCAGACCGAGCGGCTCGGCCGGCTGGTCACCCACCTGCTGGACCTCTCCAAGATCGACGACGGCGTGGTCGACCTGGACGCCCGCCCCTTCGAGGTGCGCGAGTTCCTGGACGGCGTGCTGCGCGGGGTCACCGTGGACGGCGCGACGGCGGGCGGGGCGTTCTCCCGGCGCGGCGACGTCCGGCTCGCGCTGGAGGTGAGCCCGGCGGGCCTGACCGGCGTCGCCGACCCGGAGCGGCTCCACCAGGTGGTCGCCAACCTGGTCGACAACGCCTGCAAGCACTCCCCGCCCAACGGCACCGTGACCGTCCGCGCCCGGCCCGGCGAAGGGCCCGGCGCACTGCTGCTGGAGGTCGAGGACGAGGGCCCCGGCATCCCCGCGGCGGACCGGACCCGGGTCTTCGAGCGGTTCGGCCGCAGCGGCACCGCGACCGCCTCCGGCCCGGGCTCCGACGGCGGGACCGGACTGGGCCTGGCCATCGCCCGCTGGGCGGTGGACCTGCACGGCGGGCGGATCGAGGTCGCCGAGGCCGCCCGCGGCTGCCGGATCGAGGTCCGGCTGCCCGGCCCGCGCTGAGCACCGCGCGGACCGGGCGTCCGGCCCGGCCGCAGTGCGGGCGGCGGGCCGGACGCCGGGGAAGAGGACAAATGTCACAGATCCGACACAGAGCCGGTCGCGGGGCGCATGCCCCACCTTGTCCGCTTTTACCTGCATTTGGGTGGCGGTCGGAACCGGTCGGTTCCCCTCCGATGCGCGTTTCTAACGCACATTTTCAGCCAAACCGCAGGTCAGGACTGTGATCTGGGCGACGCCTGCCCCCCGGGGACTGCGCGATCACTGGTCGGAGGCGTAGCCTTAATCCCCGCTGTCCAAACATCCCAAAAGGAAGCGGAAGAGGGCGGTTGCCGCCGTGTCGCCACAGTCCCCTGAACACCCCAACAGCTCGGCAAGCTCCACTGGCTTCGGCCCCAATGAGTGGCTCGTCGACGAGATCTACCAGCAGTACCTCCAGGACCCGAACTCGGTCGACCGAGCCTGGTGGGACTTTTTCGCCGACTACAAGCCCGGTACCGAGGTGACCCCAGTGACCCAGGCCGCGACCCCGGTCGGCGCTACGCCGACCCCCGCCGCCGCCCCCGCGCCAGCTGCCGCTCCGGCCGCCCAGGCCCCCGCCGCTCCGGCCCCCGCGCCGGTGCAGCCGGCCCCGGCCGCCCCGGTGACGCCCGCCCCGGCCCCCGCGCCGCTCGCCGCCGCTCCCGCCGCCCCGCCGGCCCCCAAGGCCGCCGCCCCGGCGCCCGCGCCCGCCGCCGTGCCCGCCGGCCCCGAGCTGGTGCAGCTGCGCGGCCCGGCGAAGGCCGTCGCGACCAACATGGACGCCTCGCTCGAGGTGCCGACCGCGACCTCGGTGCGCGCCGTTCCGGCCAAGCTGTTGATCGACAACCGCATCGTCATCAACAACCACCTGCAGCGCGCCCGCGGCGGCAAGGTCTCCTTCACCCACCTGATCGGCTACGCCCTGGTCCAGGCCGTCAAGGCCTCGCCGGGCATGAACCACAGCTACAAGGTGGAGGACGGCAAGTCCTACCTGGTCAAGCCCGAGCACGTGAACCTCGGCCTGGCCATCGACCTGGTCAAGCCGAACGGCGACCGCCAGCTCGTCGTCGCGGCCATCAAGAAGGCCGAGACCCTCGACTTCTTCGGCTTCTGGCAGGCCTACGAGGACATCGTCCGCCGGGCCCGCGCCAACAAGCTGACCATGGACGACTTCACCGGCGTCACGGTCTCGCTGACCAACCCCGGCGGCATCGGCACCGTGCACTCCGTGCCGCGCCTCATGCAGAACCAGGGCACCATCGTCGGCGTCGGCGCCATGGAGTACCCGGCCGAGTTCCAGGGCTCCGCCCCGGAGACCCTGGCCCGCCTCGGCGTCTCCAAGATCATGACGCTGACCTCGACCTACGACCACCGCGTCATCCAGGGCGCGGCGTCGGGCGAGTTCCTGCGCACGATCCACCAGCTGCTGCTCGGCCAGAACGGCTTCTACGACGAGATCTTCGAGTCGCTGCGGATCCCGTACGAGCCGGTCCGCTGGGCCACCGACGTCGCCACCACCCACGACGACGAGGTCAACAAGACCGCCCGCGTCATGGAGCTGATCCACTCCTACCGGGTCCGCGGCCACCTCATGGCCGACACCGACCCGCTGGAGTACAAGCAGCGCAAGCACCCCGACCTGGACGTCGTCCAGCACGGCCTCACCCTGTGGGACCTGGAGCGCGAGTTCGCGGTCGGCGGCTTCGGCGGCCAGCGGATGATGAAGCTCCGCGACATCCTCGGCCTGCTGCGCAACACCTACTGCCGCACCGTCGGCATCGAGTACATGCACATCCAGGACCCGAAGCAGCGCAAGTGGCTGCAGGAGCGCCTGGAGAAGCCGTACACCAAGCCGGAGCGCGAGGAGCAGCTGCGCATCCTGCGCCGGCTGAACTCCGCCGAGGCCTTCGAGACTTTCCTGCAGACGAAGTACGTCGGCCAGAAGCGCTTCTCGCTGGAGGGCGGCGAGTCGCTCATCCCGCTGCTCGACGCCACCATCGACGCCGCCGCCGAGCACCGCCTCGACGAGGCCGTCATCGGCATGGCCCACCGCGGCCGCCTGAACGTGCTGGCCAACATCGTCGGCAAGCCGTACGGCAAGATCTTCGGCGAGTTCGAGGGCAACCTCGACCCGAAGTCGATGCACGGCTCCGGCGACGTGAAGTACCACCTGGGCTCCGAGGGCACCTTCACCGGCCTGGACGGCGAGACCATCAAGGTCTCGCTGGCCGCCAACCCCTCCCACCTGGAGGCCGTGGACCCGGTCGTCGAGGGCATCGCCCGCGCCAAGCAGGACATCCTGGACCAGGGCGGCACCACCTTCCCGGTGCTGCCGATCCAGATCCACGGCGACGCGGCCTTCGCCGGCCAGGGCGTCGTCGCGGAGACCCTGAACATGTCGCAGCTGCGCGGCTACCGCACCGGCGGCACCGTGCACATCGTGGTGAACAACCAGGTCGGCTTCACCGCCGCCCCGGCGTCCAGCCGCTCCTCGATGTACTGCACCGACGTGGCCCGCATGATCGAGGCCCCGATCTTCCACGTGAACGGCGACGACCCGGAGGCCGTGGTCCGCGTCGCGCGGCTCGCCTTCGAGTTCCGCCAGGAGTTCCACAAGGACGTGGTGATCGACCTCATCTGCTACCGCCGCCGCGGTCACAACGAGGCCGACAACCCGTCGTTCACCCAGCCGCTGATGTACGACCTGATCGACAAGAAGCGCTCGGTGCGCAAGCTGTACACCGAGGGCCTGATCGGTCGCGGCGACATCACCATGGAAGAGGCGGAGCAGGCGCTCCAGGACTTCCAGGGCCAGCTGGAGAAGGTCTTCGCCGAGGTCCGCGACGCGGCCCAGGCCCCGGCCGCCGCCACCAGCGGCAAGCCGGTCGCCGACTTCCCGGTCACCATCCGGACCGGCATCTCCCAGGAGATGGTCAAGCGGATCGCCGCCTCCCAGGTCAACCTGCCGGACTGGCTGACCGTCCACCCGCGCCTGCTGCCGCAGCTGCAGCGCCGCGCCGGCTCGGTCGAGGACAACACCATCGACTGGGCGATGGGCGAGACCCTCGCCATCGGCTCGCTGCTCATGGAGGGCCACCCGGTCCGCCTGGCCGGTCAGGACAGCCGCCGCGGCACCTTCGGCCAGCGGCACGCCGTCCTGATCGACCGGGCCACCGGCGAGGACTACACCCCGCTGCAGTACCTCACCGAGGACCAGGCCCGCTACACCGTGTACGACAGCCTGCTGTCCGAGTACGCGGCGATGGGCTTCGAGTACGGCTACTCGCTGACCCGCCCGAACGCGCTGGTCATGTGGGAGGCGCAGTTCGGCGACTTCGTCAACGGCGCGCAGACCATGGTGGACGAGTACATCGCCTCCGCCGAGCAGAAGTGGGGCCAGCACTCGGGCGTCACCCTGCTGCTGCCGCACGGCTACGAGGGCCAGGGCCCGGACCACTCGTCCGCCCGCCCGGAGCGCTTCCTCCAGCTGTGCGCGCAGAACAACATGACGGTCGCCATGCCGACCCTGCCGTCGAACTACTTCCACCTGCTCCGCTGGCAGGCGCACAACCCGCACCACAAGCCGCTGGTCGTCTTCACCCCGAAGTCGATGCTGCGTCTCAAGGCCGCGGCGAGCGCCACCGAGGAGTTCCTGTCCGGCTCCTTCCGCCCGGTCATCGGTGACACCACCGTCGACCCGGCGCAGGTCCGCAAGGTGGTCATCACCGCCGGCAAGTTCTACTACGACGTCGAGGCGGCCCGCACCGAGCGCGGCGTCACCGACACGGCGATCGTCCGGGTCGAGCGGCTCTACCCGCTGCCGGTGGCCGAGCTCCAGGAGGAGCTGGCCCGCTACGGCGACGACGTCCAGTTCATCTGGGCGCAGGAGGAGCCGGCCAACCAGGGCGCCTGGCCGTTCATCGCGATGAACCTGGTCGACCACCTGCAGGTCGTCGTCGGCCGCAGCGCCAACGGCGCCCGGCTGCGCCGCGTCGCCCGCACGGCCTCCTCCGCCCCGGCGGTCGGCTCGGCCAAGCGGCACGGCGCCGAGCAGCAGCAGCTGCTGGAGGAGATCTTCACGATCTGACCCCCGGTCGGCCGCGTGATCCACGGCACCACGGCCCCCCGTTCCCCCGACCCCGGGGGAACGGGGGGCCGCCGCCGTTCCCGGGCCGGTGCGGTCCGGTGCGGTGTGCGCCGGATGTGTGCGAAGGTCCCAGCTCTGCAACCAAACGCGCACCCACCTGCGCGCCCTCCTGACGGGTCGATAGGTTAGGGCCCGCCGGACCGCCGCCCGGGCGCCCCTCGCGCGCCCGCCGTCGGCGGTCGGTGGACCTCACCGCTCTCCCAGGGGGATCAACCGCATGACCGCCGACACGCCGCCCTCCGCACCGCTGCCACCGGTCTTCCAGCCGCTGCTACCGGACGACCCGCGGGAGGTCGGCGGCTACCGGCTGTTCGCCCGGCTCGGGGCCGGCGGCATGGGCCGGGTCTACCTCTCGTACACGCCCGGCGGCCGGCCGGTGGCGCTCAAGGTGGTCCGCCCGGAGTTCGCCGAGGACGGCGAGTTCCGCCGCCGGTTCGCCCAGGAGGTGTCCAACGCCCAGCGGATCCACGGCCTCTACACCGCCCAGGTGATCGACTCCGGCGGCCTGGACGGCGACGCCCCGTGGCTGGTCACCGCGTACGTCCCCGGCCCCTCCTTGCAGCAGGTGGTGCGGGAGAACGGCGCGCTGCCGGTCCGCACCGTGCTGCTGCTGGTGGGCGGCATCGCCGAGGCGCTCCAGGCGATCCACAGCGTCGAGGTGGTCCACCGCGACCTCAAGCCGGCCAACGTGCTGGTGGCCGGCGACGGCCCGCGGGTGATCGACTTCGGCATCGCCCGGGCCGCCGACGCCACCGCGCTCACCGGTACCGGCTACCGGATCGGCTCGCCCGCCTTCATGTCGCCCGAGCAGGCCCAGGGCCGCCCGGTCACCCCGGCCACCGACGTGTTCGCGCTCGGCGCGCTGGCCGCGTACGTGGCCGGCGGCGCCGCTCCGTTCGGCGACGGCCCGGACACCGCCGTGCTCTACCGGGTGGTGCACGAGCAGCCCGACCTGGACGCCGTCCCGGCCGGACTGCGCGAGCTGGTCCTGCGCTGCCTCGCGAAGTCCCCCGAAGACCGGCCCCGGCCGGCCGAGATCATCGACATCGCCCGCGACCACCCGGCCGTCGGCGGACAGCTGCGGTTCTCCGACGACTGGCTGCCCAAGCAGGTCAACACCGAGATCACCCGCCGCTCGGACCTCCCGAAGACCCCGCCCACCCCGCTGCCGGCCGCGCCCGCCGCCCCGCCCGCGCCCCCGGCCGGTCCGCCGACCGGCGCGCACACCGCCGCGGTGCCGCCGCCGGCCGCGGCACCGGTCCACCAGCCCGCCGCGCCGTCCTTCGGTCCGCCGCCGCCCGGCTTCGGCCCGGCCCGCCCGGACACCCCGCCGCCCGGCTTCGTCCCGCCGCCGCTGGGCGCGTACGGCGCCGCGCAGACGCCCGACGAGGCGCCGACCGGCCCGCTGCTCGGCACCCCGCCCACCGTCCAGCTGCGCTCGGAGCCGCCGTCCTACGACACCCCGCCGCCCGGGCCGGTGGTCACCGACACCCCGGCCCCCGCCCCGGAGCCGGCCCGCAGGGGCGGCGTCTCCTGGAAGGTGCTGCTGACCGTCGCCCTGGTGATGGCGCTCGGCGGCACGGTGGGCGGGGTGGCGCTGTCCAAGATGGGCAAGGACGACGACACGCAGAGCTCCGCCCAGAGCGCCCCGTCGGCCACCCAGCCCGCCGCCGCGCCGCCGGCCACCACCCCCGCGGCGGCCGCCACCACGCCGTCCGCCGCGGCCGGCTCCCCGACCTCGGCCCCGGTGGTCGCATCGCCGAGCAAGTCGGCCACGGCCGGCGGGGTCACCGCGCCGGCCCGGCCGGTCGGCTACCAGCCGGTGATCGACAAGAAGGCGCTGGCGATCCCGGGCGCCGAGTACTCCAGCGAGGCGTACCGGATCGACCTCACGGCCGGCACCGTGGTGCCGCGCGGCGGCGACCTGAAGTGGGGGCTCGGCCTCAGCCGGGAGTCCACCTCCAGCGGCAGCCGGGCCGACTCCTTCGAGAGCGCGGGCGACAACAAGTCCGACTTCGCGGTGATCACCGACGCCGCCGTCACCCCGGAGCAGTGCGTCGCCGCGATCGACTCCCGGCCGGACACCGACCTGACGTTCAACCGGGTCACCCCGGGCCGGCTGCTGTGCATCCGCGACCGGACCACCCGCAACATCGCCATCGCCGCCGTGGAGGTCGCCGACCCCACCACCGGCGCCGCCAAGGTCACCCTGTCCACCTGGCGGGCGAGCTGACCGGGTCTATCCTGACCAGGTCGAATCCCCATCGGACCGGAGCGAACCGTGTACTTCACCGACCGCGGCATCGAGGAACTGGAGAGCCGGCGCGGCGACGAGGAGGTCACCTTCGAGTGGCTCGCCGAGCGCCTGCGCGAGTTCGTCGACCTCAACCCGGACTTCGAGGTCCCGGTCGAGCGGCTGGCCACCTGGCTGGCGCGGCTCGACGACGAGGACGACGAGTGACCGGCTGACCCGGTGAACGGCCGCCGTGAGGGCCCGGAGGCACCCGCCTCCGGGCCCTCGCGCGCGCTCCGGGCGCGCTCCCCCGTAGGGGCGGACCTCCGGGTCCGCTCCGGGTCGGCCTCGGGGTAGGGATCCCTTGACTTCGCCGTCACGCGATATATCGTCTTTGAGGAGAGAACGCGATACATCGCGAGTCCGAAACGGGAGGCGGCAGAGATGAGCCAGTGGACGGTCGAAGGACCCGACAGGATCACCATCGAGGAGACGGTCCGGACCCTGCAGGTGCGCACCGTCGACGGCGCGGTCAACGTGGTCGCCGCCGAGGGCCCGGCCCGCCTGGAGGTCACCGAGCTCAAGGGCGAGCCGCTGCACGTCACCCTGGTCGACGGCGTCCTCACCGTCACCTACAAGGACCTCAGCAGCTGGAACGACTTCGGCGACGTCCTCAAGTCGGTGGACTCGGTGAAGGGCTTCCTCTCCTCCTTCAAGCGCAAGCGGACCGCCGAGGTCACCCTGACCGTGCCGGCCGGCACCGAGGTCAAGGTCGGCGCCGTCTCCGCCACGACGACGGTCTCCGGGATCACCGGGCACGTCTCGGCCCAGACCGCCAACGCCGACATCACCCTGGTCGGCCTGACCGGCCGGACCGACGCCAGGACCGTCACCGGCGACGTGGACGCCCAGTCGGTGGCCGGCCAGCTGCGGCTCAACACCGTCTCCGGGCGGCTCACCGTGGTCGCCGCCACCGCCGAGAAGGTGTCCGCCAACGCCGTCACCGGCGCGGTCACCCTGGACCTCGCGGCCGCCGCCCCGACCGAGATCAAGGTCAACACGGTCAGCGGCGCGGTCGGTGTCCGGCTCCCCTCGCTGGCCGACACCCGGGTCGAGGCCGGCACCACCAGCGGCGACCTCTCCTCCAGCTTCGAGCAGCTCAAGGTCGGCGGCAGCTGGGGCACCAAGCGCCTCTCCGGCCAGCTCGGCGACGGCAAGGGCAGCCTCTCGGTCACCACCGTCTCCGGCGCGGTCACCGTGCTGCACCGGCCCGACGCCGAGGACGACGCCCAGGCGGCCGTCCGGGAGCTGCCCGCCGGGGACGGCCCGTCCACCGGCCCCGACCTCACCAAGGAGGCCTGACATGACCCCCGTCTTCGGCCACGGCCGGCTCCGGCTCTACCTGCTCAAGCTGCTCGACGAGGCCCCGCGCCACGGCTACGAGGTCATCCGCCTGCTGGAGGAGCGCTTCCAGGGCCTGTACGCGCCGTCCGCCGGCACCGTCTACCCCCGGCTGGCCAAGCTGGAGCAGGAGGGGCTGGTCGCGCACAGCACCGAGGGCGGCCGCAAGGTCTACCGGCTCACCGACGCGGGCCGCGCCGAGCTCGCCGCCCGGCAGGGCGAGCTCGACGAGCTGGAGCTGGAGATCCACGACTCGGTGACCCAGCTCGCCGGGGCGATCCGCGAGGACGTCCGGGACAGCGCCCAGGACCTGCGCGAGCAGCTCTGGGGCGCGGCCGAGCAGGCCCGGCGCAACGCCCCGCAGCCGGAGGACGGGGGCGGGGACGGGGACGGGGGGACCGGCAGCCCGTGGGCCGGGCCGTGGGGCGACCAGGCCGCCTGGCAGCGCGCCAAGGAGGAGTTCGCCCAGTTCAAGCGGCAGGCCAAGGAGCAGGCCAAGCGGGCCAAGGAGCAGGAGAAGGCGGCCAAGGCCAAGGCCAAGGCGGCCGAGGAGGAGGCCCGCCGGCTGCGCGAGCAGTCCAGGGCGGCGCGGACCGCGGCCCAGCAGGAGGCGCTGCGGATCAAGCGCCGGGTCGAGCAGCAGGTGCGCGACCACGCGGCCCGCGGCGACTGGTCGACCGGGCTGGCCGAGGGGCTCTCCGAGCTGACCAAGGGCCTGGCCGGGCTGGCCGACGCGGCCCGCTGGGGCCACCCGGCCGACGAGCCGGCCGGGCCCGCCGCCGGTGCGCCGGCCGCCGAGCGGGTCACCGTCACCCGGATCGACCTGGACAAGGACGAGCCGGCCGGCGGGGCCGCCGCCGACCTGCCGCCGTGGGCCGCCACCGACCCGGCCGGCGACCCGGCCCGGGAGCTGGAGCGGCTGCTGGACCGGTTCCGCGACCAGGTCCGCGACGCGGCCCGGGACGGCGGAGTGACGCCCGAGCACCTCGCCGCGGCCCGCGCCGTGCTGGGCGCGGCCGGGGAGCGGCTGAAGCGCCTGCTCGGCTGAGCCGGACCACGGACGCCCGGTACCCCGCGCGGGGTACCGGGCGCCGCCGTCCCCGGGGGCTCGTCAGGGGGTGAGGACCAGCTTGCCGAAGACCTCGCCCGCGGCCAGCCGGGCGAGCGCGTCCGGCGCCGCGGCCAGCGGCAGCACCGAGTCGATCACCGGCCGGACGCCGGTGGTGGCGCAGAACGAGAGCAGCCCGGCCAGCTCGTCCTTGGTGCCCATGGTCGAGCCGACCACCTTCAGCTCCAGGAAGAAGATCCGGTTCAGCTCGGCCGCCGGCGGGTTGGGGCCGGAGGTGGCGCCGGAGATGACGACGGTGCCGCCCGGGCGGAGCGACTTCACCGAGTGCGACCAGGTGGCCGCGCCGACCGTCTCCATCACCGCGTCCACCCGCTCGGGCAGCCGCGCCCCGCTCGGGAAGGCCGCGTCGGCACCCAGCTCCACCGCCCGGGCGCGCTTGGCCTCGTCCCGGCCGGTCACCCAGACCCGCAGGCCCGCCGCCTTGGCGAGGACCACCAGCGCGGTGGACACCCCGCCGCCGGCGCCCTGCACCAGCACGGTGTCACCGGGCTTCACCCCGGCGTTGGTGAACAGCATCCGATAGGCCGTCAGCCACGCGGTGGGCAGGCAGGCGGCCTCCTCGAAGGAGAGCCCGGCGGGCTTGGGCAGCAGGTTCCAGGTGGGGACGGCCACCTGCTGGGCGAAGGTGCCCTGGTAGCGCTCGGTCAGGATCGAGCGCGGCTCGTCCGGGCCGACCCCGTGCCCGCTCTGGCCGATCACGGAGTGCAGGACCACCTCGTTGCCGTGCTCGTCGACGCCGGCCGCGTCGCAGCCGAGGATCATCGGCAGCCTCCCCGCGGGCAGGCCGACCCCGCGCAGCGACCAGAGGTCGTGGTGGTTCAGACTCGCGGCCCGGACGGTGACCACGCTCCACCCGGGGCGGGCCTCCGGCTCGGGGCGCTCGCCCAGCTCCAGCCCGCTCAGCGGGTCGTCGGCGTCGATTCGTGCGGCGTAGGCAGCAAACATGCCCCGGACGATAGCCAGAAGGGCCCCGGGCCCGGAACAACGCGAAGCTGTGACGCGTGTCCCGGGGCTGTGCCCCCCTGGGCCGAAGGGCGGCCCAGGGGGGGGCTACGGTCCTCCGAAGGGCTACCGGCGCGCGACGCCCTCGGCGCGGGCGGCCTCGGCGACGGCCTTGCTGACGGCCGGCGCGACCCGCTCGTCGAACGGCGAGGGGATGACCTTCTGCGGCGTCAGCTCGTCGGCCACCACGCCGGCCAGCGCCTTGGCGGCGGCCAGCTTCATGCCCTCGGTGATCCGGGTGGCCCGGACCTGCAGCGCGCCCGCGAAGATGCCCGGGAAGGCCAGCACGTTGTTGATCTGGTTCGGGAAGTCGCTGCGCCCGGTGGCCACCACGGCCGCGTACTTGTGCGCGACCTCGGGGTGGATCTCCGGGTTCGGGTTGGCCATGGCGAAGACGAACGCGCCCTCGGCCATGGTCGCGACGACCTCCTCCGGCACGGTCCCGCCGGAGACGCCGATGAAGACGTCGGCGCCGGCCAGCGCGTCGGCCAGGCTGCCCTCGATGCCGGTGCGGTTGGTCAGCCCGGCGATCTCCGCCTTGACGTCGGTGAGGTCCCCGCGGCCCTCGTGCACCACGCCCTTGCGGTCGCAGACGGCCACGTCGCCGATGCCCGCGGCGAGCAGCATCTTGGCGATGGCGATGCCGGCCGCGCCGGCGCCGGAGATGACGGCCCGCAGCGCGCCGATCTCCCGGCCGGTCACCTTGGCCGCGTTCCAGAGCGCGGCGGTGGTGACGATGGCGGTGCCGTGCTGGTCGTCGTGGAAGACCGGGATGTCCAGGGCCTCCTGGAGCCGGCGCTCGATCTCGAAGCAGCGCGGGGCGGAGATGTCCTCCAGGTTGACGCCGCCGAAGGAGGGGGCCAGCCGGACCACGGTCTCGACGATCTCGTCCACCTCGGTGCAGGCCAGCGCGATCGGCACCGCGTCCACGCCGCCGAACTGCTTGAACAGGATCGCCTTGCCCTCCATGACGGGCAGCGAGGCCTCCGGGCCGATGTCACCGAGGCCCAGCACGGCGGTGCCGTCGGTGACCACGGCCACCGTGTTGGCCTTCCAGGTGTAGTCGTTCACCAGCTCGGGCTGCTCGGCGATGGCCGTGCAGACGCGGGCGACACCGGGGGTGTAGGCGAGGGACAGGTCGTCCGCGTCGCGCACCGGGACGGTCGCCCGGACCTCCATCTTGCCGCCGCGGTGGAGCGCGAACACGGCGTCGACCGGGTCGTCGGTGTCCTGGGTAGTGCTGTGGATGATCTCCGCTGCCACGATGACCTCTTCGTCATTGATCGAGCGAGGACACCCGGCCGACGACGGAGCGGACGACCCGGCCGCCCACCGGCATCCGGTGACCGTTGGCCGGTAACCGGAACCCGGGAACGCCGAAGCGCCCCCGGGGGGAGGACTGGGTCGGGGCGCCGCCGTCGGACGAGCGCCCTCGGATGAGGGTTTATGGATTTGTCTGCGTCTGGTCCGCGCTGTGCTTCCGGGCCGAGCGTAGGTCGGACGAGGGCATCGCACCCATGCCTTTTCGTCCAAGTCACATGGTTGTCATACGCCTCACAGCCACCTGGTGGCACCAGGCGCCGTGAGAACCGGGCCCCGGCTACGGCAATGGCGAACGCGCACGCGCACTCGCAGGAGTGAACGCAGACACGGAGGGGAGGCCGGTGCCTCGGATACGGAGTCGTCGTCCTGGACTTCCGTTCCTGCGCACCCCGAGCCTGTTTGCGGCCCGGCGGTCTGGTTCGAGCGTCGGGGATCACCCGGTACCGAATTCTGACACACCCGGCCACGGGCCCGGCAGGTCGGGATGGGAGGATCCGTTCTTCCGCCATCTCGCGTACACCTCCGCGACGCCGCGGCGCCTCCCCCTCCCTCCCACAGGAGCAACCGATGCACCACCGTGCACAGTCCCGCCGTCCGGCCGTCGCAGCACTCGCCCTCACCACCGCCGGAGGGCTGTTGCTGAGCGGCTGCGGAAGCGGCGGCGGGACCGCGGCCCAGGACCCGGTCCAGGAGCTCCGGGCGCAGCTCCCGAAGGCCCAGCAGTCCGCCAAGGTGCTCCGCATCGGCATGGACGTCAACTACCCGCCGGTCGAGTTCCGGGGCGCCGACGGCAAGCCGGACGGCCTGGACCCGGACCTCGCCGCGGCGCTCGGCCGGATCCTGGACCTGCGGATCGAGTACGTCGACACACCCTTCGACAAGCTCCTACCGGATCTCCACAACAAGCAGTACGACGTGGTGATGTCCGCGCTCAGCGACATCCGCCAGCGCCGGGAGGGCGTGGACGAGACCGGCAAGGTGACCGGGCCGGCGGTGGACTTCGTCGACTACTTCATCGCCGGCACCTCGATGGTGGTCGCCAAGGGCAATCCGAAGGGCATCCGCACCCTGGACGACCTCTGCGGCAAGACCGTCGCGGTGCAGTCCGGCACCACCCAGGACGAGATCGTCGCCCGCCAGGTCACCGCCTGCACCCGGGCCGGCAAGCCGCTCACCGTGCACAAGTTCGACACCGACGCCAAGGCGCTGGCCGAGGTGGCCGCCGGCGGCGCGCAGGTGGGCCTGAACGACTTCCCGGTGGCCGCCCACGCGGCGAAGAACACCGACGGCGGAAACCGCTTCGAGGTGACCGGCTCGCAGTCGCGCTCCAACCCGTACGGGATCGCGCTGCGCAAGGAGGACGCCGCGCTGCGCGACGTGCTGGCGAAGGCGGTCGACCAGCTGATCCGCAGCGGCGAGTACGACAGGATCCTCGCCAAGTGGAACGTCACCGCGGGCGCGGCCCAGAACGCGGTGGTCAACGGGGGCATCTGAGCGGGGCCGGGCCGGACACCGGGCGGGGTCCGGCCCGTCGCGCGGCGGATGGCGGAACGCTCCGCATACCTATGCGCAGAGTGACAGGGACACGGTATTCGTCCGAATAGCGGACAGCACGACCCCTCGTTATCCGATTTTGATCTGAATCAGGGCCACCCGACCGTTCTCAGATGGCAGGATTCCCCCCATCTCGGATCGAGCCGGCCACTGGTCGAGGCGGCTCGGTCGACGCCCACCTCGGCGGACGGTGGCGGAGACGCAGTACCCGGATCCACCCCTGTACCCGGAACCACCCCTGCGCAGTTCTCCCAGCCCCACCCGTACAGCGCCGTACGGCTCTGCTGCCCCTGCACGCCGCTCCCCCGCGGCTCCCCGCCCGACCTCTCCCTCAGGAGGAGATCCCCCATGACCGTCCGTACCCAGCGCACCCGCCTCCTCGCCACCGCGGCGGTGCTCGCGTCCGCGTCGCTCGTGCTGACCGCCTGCGGCAGCAGCAAGTCCTCCTCCAACAGCGGTGCCGCCGGCGCCAATCCGAGCGCCAGCGTCGCGGCCGTGACCGCCGACCCGGCGCTGGCCACGCTGGTCCCGGCCGACGTCAAGAGCTCGGGCAAGCTCATCGTCGCCGCCGACGCCTCCTACGCGCCCAACGAGTTCAAGGACGACAAGGGCAACATCGTCGGCCTGGACGTCGACCTCGCCGACGCGATCGCCAAGAAGCTCGGCCTGACCGCCGACGTGCAGAACGCCGACTTCACCTCGATCATCCCGGGCATCACCGCGAAGAAGTACCAGCTCGGCATGAGCTCCTTCACCGACACCAAGGAGCGCGAGCAGACCGTCGACATGGTCACCTACTTCAGCGCCGGCAGCGCCGTCGCGGTGAAGAAGGGCAACCCGGACAAGATCGACCCCAAGGACCTCTGCGGCAAGAAGGTCGCCGTCCAGACCGGCACCACCCAGGCCCAGGAGATCACCGACGTCCGCAACCCGGACTGCGCCAAGGCCGGCAAGCCGACCATCCCCAACGACGGCGACAAGTTCACCCTGCAGACCGACGTGACCACCGCGCTGGTCTCCGGCCGCGACCAGGTGATGATGGCCGACTCCCCGGTCGTCGACTACGCGGTCAAGCAGACCAACGGCCAGCTGGAGAAGCTCGGCGAGACCTACGACAGCGCGCCCTACGGCGTCATCGTCGACAAGGGCTCGCCGCTCGCCCAGGCCGTCCAGGGCGCCGTCCAGTCGCTGATCGCCGACGGCACCTACAAGCAGATCCTGGCGAAGTGGGGCGTCGAGGCCGGCGCGATCGACAAGTCCGAGATCAACGCCGCCAAGAGCTGACCGCCGCTCCACCACACCCCCCTGAGGCCCCAAGGTGAAATCTTCCGAGCAGGGGGCGGTGAAATCGCGACGGCCCGAGACCATCAAGGCCGTCCCGGTCCGCCACCCCGGACGCTGGGCCGGAGCCGCCGTCATCGCCGTCCTCGCGGCGATGCTGCTCCACGCCCTGATCTTCAACCCCGCGTTCCAGTGGGACGTCGTCAAGGACACGCTGCAGAACGAGCAGATCCTCCGCGGCATCGTCACGACGCTGGAGCTGACCGTCCTGTCCATGCTGATGGGCGTGGGCGGCGGCGTACTCCTCGCGATCATGCGGCTCTCGCCGAACCCGCTGCTGTCGGGCACGGCCTGGTTCTACATCTGGGTCTTCCGCGGCACGCCCGTCCTGGTCCAGCTGGTGTTCTGGAACTTCCTGGGCGCCCTCTGGCCGAGGCTCTCGATCGGCGTCCCCTTCGGCCCCGAGTTCTGGTCCGAGTCGACCAACACCCTGATCCCCACCTTCACCGCCGCCCTGCTCGGCCTCGGCCTCAACGAGGCGGCGTACATGGCGGAGATCGTCCGCGGCGGCATCCAGTCGGTGGACGAGGGGCAGACCGAGGCCGCCCACGCCCTGGGCATGAGCCGCGCGGCCACGCTGCGCCGGATCGTGCTCCCCCAGGCCATGCGGGTCATCATCCCGCCGACGGGCAACGAGACCATCTCGATGCTGAAGACCACCTCGCTGGTCCAGGTGATCTCGCTGTCCGAGCTGTTCACCGCCGGCCACGACATCTACTCGCGGACCTTCCAGACCATCCCGGTCCTCGTCGCGGTCAGCATCTACTACCTGCTCATGACCTCGATCCTCACGGTGGGGCAGTACTACATCGAGCGGCACTACGCTCGTGGTGCGAACCGGACGCTGCCGCCCACCCCGCTCCAGCGGCTGCGGCTGCTGTTCGGCGGCAGGCCCGCCCCGAAGGCCAAGAACGACGTGGTCCCCGGACTCGAGGGAGGCGGCCACGTATGACCGACCTGACCAAGACCCCCGCCACCGCCCGCCCCGGCGGCCCCATGGTGAAGGCCGAGGCCGTCCACAAGTCGTACGGCCAGGTCGAGGTGCTCAAGGGCATCGACCTGGAGGTCAAGCAGAACGAGGTCTTCTGCCTCGTCGGCCCCTCCGGCTCCGGCAAGTCGACCTTCCTGCGCTGCATCAACCACCTGGAGAAGATCAACGGCGGCCGCCTCTGGGTCGACGGCGAGCTGGTCGGCTACCAGCAGCGGGGCGACAAGCTCTACGAGCTCAAGGACCGCGAGGTCGCGCTCAAGCGGCGGGACATCGGCATGGTGTTCCAGCGCTTCAACCTCTTCCCGCACATGACCGCGGTGGAGAACGTCATGGAGGCGCCGGTCCAGGTCCGGAAGGAGTCCAGGGCCGAGGCGAAGGAGCGCGCCATGGCCCTGCTGGAGCGGGTCGGCCTGGCCGCGAAGGCCGGGAACTACCCCTCCCAGCTCTCCGGCGGCCAGCAGCAGCGGGTGGCCATCGCCCGGGCACTGGCCATGAAGCCCAAGCTGATGCTGTTCGACGAGCCGACCTCGGCGCTCGACCCCGAGCTGGTCGGCGAGGTGCTGGACGTCATGCGCGGGCTCGCCGAGGAGGGGATGACCATGATCGTGGTGACCCACGAGATGGGCTTCGCCCGCGAGGTCGGCGACGCGCTGGTGTTCATGGACGGCGGCGTGGTCGTCGAGTCCGGCAACCCCCGCGAGGTCCTCACCAACCCCCGGCACGAGCGCACCCGCGCCTTCCTCTCCAAGGTGCTCTGAGCGCACCGCTCCGCGGCGCCCGGCAGGCCGGTCCTGCCGGGCGCCGCCGCTTTCCCGCTTTCGCCCCGCGGGTAATAGGCTTGAGGCAGTAAGCCTGTTACCGAACTCTGGAAGGACCACCGTGGAGCTCGCCTCGTACGCCGATCTGGCCGTCCGGCTGGTGAACACCGAGGAGCCCGAGCGCGGCACCGACTCGCTGACCTCGGTGGACGCGGTGCGCGGCCTGTTCTCGGACGCCGCCCGGGCCCGCGACCTCGCCGACGAGTCCGACCTGCCCCGGCTGCGGGCCGTCCGCACCCGGCTGCGCGGGGTCTTCGAGGCCGCCGCCGAGGGCGAGGAGATCCGCAGCGTCGACCTGCTGAACAGCCTGCTGATGGAGTTCCCGGTCAGCCCGCTGGTCTCCGGCCACGACTACCTGGACGAGGCCGGCCGGCCCCGCTGGCACCTGCACCTCGCCGACAACTCCCCCACCGCCACCGCGCACTTCAGCGCCGTCGCCTGCATGGGCCTGGCCGTCCACCTGACCGAGCTGGGCGCCGACCGGCTCGGCATCTGCCAGGCCGCGCCCTGCCGCAACGCCTATCTGGACACCTCCACCAACCGCTCCCGCCGGTACTGCTCGGACCGCTGCGCGACCCGCGCCAACGTCGCCGCCTACCGCGCCCGCAAGCGCCTGGAGGCCGCCGCCGCGGCGGCCGGCGACCCGCAGGAGTAGCACCGTCAGGAGCCCGGCAGCTCCTCCGGGCGCACCCAGACGCCGAGGCGGCGGGCCAGCCCGGGGACCCGGGCCAGCGGGCCGGAGAGCAGCAGCCGCTCCAGCCGGGGGCCGGGCGCCAGCCAGGCCGGGCGCGGGCGCAGCCGCAGCAGCACCCGGCCGAGCACCAGTTCGTCCGGCACCGCGCCGTAGCTGCGGCTGTCGCTGTCCACCGGCCGGTTGTCGGAGAGCAGCCACCAGCCCTTGGGCCGCCGGCCGTCGGCCCGCTTCACCACCAGCAGGTTCTGCTGGAACGGGTGGCGGAAGACCACCACCGCGCCGGGCCGGATCCGCGCGCCGTACCGCACCAGCAGCTGGTCGCCGTCGCGCAGGGTCGGCACCATCGAGTCCCCCGCCACGTCGATCAGTCCGAACGGCGCGCCGCCCGCTGACGCCCCGTCCTCCGGTTCCTCCGGATCCGCGCTCCGTGCCACGACTCCTCCTCCTGGCCCGTGTGCCGCCGTGTCCCGCCGCGTCCCGCGGTCGCACACCAGTCTGCCGCACGGACCGTCACCCGCCGATGTCCGGATTCACCCGGTTCCGGCTCCGCCTTTTGCCCTAGGCCCGCCGCCCGGCCGAGAAACCGGAAGGCCCGAGGGGTAACCTCGGGCGCGGGAAGACGATCTAAGGAAGGACTCCCCATGCTCTCTCGTCTGTTTGCGCCGCGTGCCACCGCCCACGCCCACTGTGACCTGCCCTGCGGCGTGTACGACCCGGCCCAGGCCCGCCTCGAGGCCGAGTCCGTCAAGGCCACCCAGGAGAAGTACCAGGCCAACGAGGACGCGCACTTCCGCGCCCGCGCCATCATCATCAAGGAGCAGCGCGCCGAGGCCGTCAAGCACCACATCTCGGTGCTGTGGAGCGACTACTTCAAGGCCCCGCACTTCGAGAAGTACCCGCAGCTGCACCAGCTCGTCAACGACACCCTGAAGGCCGCCTCGGCCGCCAAGGCGTCCACCGACCCGGCCACCGGCCAGGCGCTGCTCGACCTCATCGCTGAGGTCGACAAGATCTTCTGGGAGACCAAGCAGGGCTGATCCCCGCACACTCCCGCCGAGCGCCCCCCGTCCGCACCGCGAACGGGGGGCGCTCGCGTGTGTGTCCGTCGCCACACTCCGGCGAGTAAGGGTTGCCTGCCCTCAGTGCTTGTTATGCTGCCAAGGCGTCCCGAGGGGGAAGCCGGTGCGAATCCGGCGCTGACCCGCAACGGTAAACGGTGCCCCGCGCCCCGTGAGCCCGATCGCCCGAAGACGCCGACCTCCCGACAACTCGCCGCGGACTGCGAGGGGATGGCGCCCCGGCGGAGCCGTGCCCGGGCGCGCCGCCCCGCGCCGTCCCCGGCCCGAGGCAAGGCGTGCCACCGTGAGCAGCACCGCGACCGCACCGGTCACCGCCGCGGCCCCACCCGGCCCGCGCCGCACACCCGCCGTACCGCTGGCCGCCGTCCTCGCGGCGGCGCTGCTCGCCTCCCTGGTCTGCGCCGTCTCCGTCGGCTCCTCCGGACTCGGCTGGGGCCGGGTCCTGCGGCTGCTGCACGCGGGGCTGACGGGCGGTCGGCTGGAGGCCGACGAGGCCGCCGCCTACGCGATCGTCTGGGAGATCCGGCTGCCACGCGCCGTACTGGCCGCCGTGGTCGGCGCCGGACTCGCCGCCACCGGGGTCGCCGTCCAGGCGATGGTCCGCAACGCGCTCGCCGACCCCTTCGTGCTCGGCATCTCCTCCGGCGCCTCGGTCGGCGCCAACGCCGTGCTGATGCTGGGCGCCTTCGCCTCGCTCGGGGTCTGGGCGATCTCCGTCTCCGCCTTCGCCGCCGCCCTGCTCGCCATGGTGCTGGTCTACCTGACGGCCCGTACCACCCACGGGCTCACCCCGCTGAGGCTGGTGCTCACCGGCACCGCGATGTCCTACGGCTTCTCCGCGCTGACGGCGCTGATGGTGTTCGCCGCCGCCCGCGGCGAGGCCGCCCGCTCCGCCATGATGTGGCTGCTCGGCAGCCTCGGCGGCGCCACCTGGGGCTCGGTGCCGATCGCCGCCGCCACCGTGCTGGCCGGCCTGGCCTACCTGGCCTGCGCCGCCGGGCGGTTGGACGCGCTGGCGATGGGCGACGAGACGGCGGCCTCGCTCGGCGTGGACCCGGACCGGCTGCGCCGCGAGCTGTTCGTGGTCACCGCGGCCGTCACCGGCACCGTGGTCGCGGTCAGCGGG
Organism: Kitasatospora sp. NPDC057692; assembly: GCF_042799475.1. Classification (NCBI taxonomy): domain Bacteria; kingdom Bacillati; phylum Actinomycetota; class Actinomycetes; order Kitasatosporales; family Streptomycetaceae; genus Kitasatospora; species Kitasatospora sp. NPDC057692. The sequence continues at coordinate 29,971 of NZ_JBHVIV010000037.1, forward strand.
GCGATCGGCTTCGTCGGGCTGATGGTCCCGCACCTGGTGCGGATGCTGGTCGGCGCCGGCCACCGCCGGGTGCTGCTGGTCGCCCCGCTCGCCGGGGCGCTGCTGCTGGTCTGGGTGGACATCGTCTCCCGCACCCTGCTGGCCCCCGCCGAACTGCCGGTCGGCGTGGTCACCGCGGCCGTCGGGGTGCCCTGCTTCCTGCTGCTGATGCGCCGCCGCGGCTACACCTTCGGCGGCGGCCGGTGACCGCCCCCGCCACCCCCGCCGCCGGCCCCGCCGCGCTGGACCTCGCCGTCGACCGGGTCTCGGTCGACCTGGCCGGCGTCCGACTGGTCCACGACGTCACACTGAGCGCCGCCGCCGGCCAGGTGGTCGGCCTGATCGGCCCGAACGGCAGCGGCAAGTCCACCCTGCTGCGCTGCGTCTACCGGGCGCTGCGGCCCGCCGCCGGCACCGTCCTGCTGGGCGGCGAGGAACTGCACGGGCTCTCCCCGCGCGAGGCCGCCCGGCGGGTGGCGGCGCTGCCGCAGGAGCACTCCGCCGAGTTCGACTTCACCGTGGCCGAGGTGGTCGGCATGGGCCGGCTGCCGCACCGGCGCGGCGCCCTGGCCGGGCCCTCCGCCGGGGACGGGGAGCGCTGCGCCGAGGCCCTGCGCCGGGTCGGCGCCGCGCACCTGGCCGCCCGGGGCTTCCTGAGCCTGTCCGGCGGCGAGAAGCAGCGGGTGCTGATCGCCCGCGCGCTGGTCCAGGAGCCCAGGGTGCTGGTCCTCGACGAGCCCACCAACCACCTGGACATCGCCCACCAACTGGAGGTGCTGTCGCTGGTCCGGGAGGCCGGGCCGACGGTGCTCACCGCGCTGCACGACCTCAATCTGGCGGCCGGGCACTGCGATCTGCTCCACGTGATCGCGGACGGCCGGATCGTCGCCTCCGGGCCGCCCGCCGAGGTGCTCCGCCCGGAGCTGCTGGCCGAGGTGTTCAAGGTCCGCGCGACGCCCGTGCGGCACCCGGTCACCGGTGCCGTCCAGCTGCTCCTCGACCGCCTGCCGTGACCCCCGCCCCGCCCGTCCCGACCCCGAGGATCCCCATGCGCACCAAGGCCGTTGCCGCCGCCGCCCTGCTCGCCCTCGCGCTCACCGGCTGCGGCGCCGAGATCGCCCCGAGCGGCGACGGCGCCGCCACCGCCTCCGCCCACTACCCGGTGACCGTCACGAACTGCGGCGCCGCGGTCACCTTCAAGGCGAAGCCGGCCCGCACGGTCACCAACGACGTCGGCATCACCGAACTGATGTTCGCCCTCGGCCTGGAGGACCGGATGGCCGGCTACGTGATGCCCGACGACAAGGGCCAGGTCGACAAGGTCGCCTGGAAGGACGGCTACCAGCGGGCCACGTGGCTCTCCAAGGACCAGATCACCAAGGAGACCGTGCTGGACGCCAGGGCCGACCTGGTCTTCGCCGGCTGGCACTACGGCTTCGACGAGGGGAAGGGCTTCACCCCGCAGACGCTGTCCGGCCTGGGCATCGGCTCCTACGTGCTCACCGAGTCCTGCCGCAGCGGCAAGGGCACCGAGCGCGGGGTGATGTCCCCGCTCGACGCGCTGTACACCGACCTCGCCAACCTGGGCGAGATCTTCGACGTCCGGGAGCGGGCCGACCGGCTGGTCGCCGAGTTCAAGGCGCAGATCGCCGCCGTCCCCGAGCCCGCGCACCGCCCGGGCGTCTTCCTGTACGACAGCGGCGAGGACAAGCCCTACACCTCCGGCCGCTTCGCCGCCCCGGAGGAGATCATCGCCAAGGCGGGCGGCCGGAACGTGATGGGCGACATCGCCGACTCCTGGACCACCGTGGGCTGGGAGAGCGTGGTCCAGCGCGACCCCGAGGTGATCCTGATCAACGACTACGGGACGCCCGACGCCGAGGCGAAGCGGAGGTTCCTGAAGTCCTTCCCGCCGCTGGCCGGCGTCTCGGCCGTCCGCAACGACCGGATCTTCGTGCTCGACTACGTCGACCTGGTCGAGAGCCCGCGCAACCCGGCCGCGATCACCGCCCTGGCGGAGTACCTGCGGACCGTCCCGGCGCGCTGAGCCGAGGCCGCCCGGCCCGCTCCCGGCCCTCGCTCCGGCCCGCTCTCCGGCCGGTTCCGACCGGCGTACGCTCAACAGTACGAGCCGTCGGAACCGACCGGAGGAGCGAGAACATGACCACCATGGCCGCACCGTCCGCCTTCGACGTCCGGGCCCTGCGCGAGGGCATCGAGCGCGCCGACGCCCGGGCCCTGCTGGCGCTCTACGCGGACGACGCCGAACTGCGCGTGGTCGACCGCAAGACCCAGCCCAGCCACCCCCTGGTGATGCACGGCCGGGACGAGATCGGCGCCATGCTGGACGACCTCTACGCCCGCGAGACGAGCCACACCCTGGAACAGGTGGTGGTCCAGGCCGACCGCCTCGCCTTCCTGGAGTCCTGCCGCTACCCGGACGGGGTCCGGGTGCTGGTCAGCTCCACCGCCGAGCTGCGCGACGGGCGGATCGTCGACCAGACCTCCGTCCAGGCCTGGGACGAGAACGAACCGGCCCAGTAGGCTCGGAGTCATGATCCGCACCGCCCTCCCCGCCGACGTCCCCGTCGTCCACGCCATGATCCGCGAACTCGCGGACTACGAGAAGGCCCTCGACGAGGTGGTCTCCACCGAGGAGCAGCTGCACGCCGCGCTCTTCGGCCCCGCCCCCGCGCTGTTCGGCCTGATAGCCGAGGACGACACCACCGGCGAGCCGGTCGGCTTCGCCCTCTGGTTCCTCAACTACTCGACCTGGCGCGGCACCCACGGGATCTACCTGGAGGACCTCTACGTCCGCCCGACCGCGCGCGGCGGCGGCCACGGCAAGGCCCTGCTGCTGGAACTCGCCCGGATCGCCGTCGAGCGCGGCTACGCCCGGTTCGAGTGGTCGGTGCTGGACTGGAACCAGCCCTCGATCGCGTTCTACAAGGCGCTCGGCGCCGTGCCGATGGACGGGTGGAGCGTCTACCGGCTCGCCGGGGACGCGCTCACCGCCGCCGGCACCCGCTGAGACCCGGCGCGCGGTCGGCGCGCGCAGGAGGCGTGCAGGGGCCCTGCCGGGACCACTGCCACCCTGTGTCGCGATGCCTTACCATGAGTGACTCCCGCACCGGGGCAGGAACGCGGTAACGTCTCGGGCGGACGGCGGCGTCCGGCCACCCCCCGAGGGGTATGACCGGTACGTACCGCACCACCCCTCTGGACAGTTGGGGCGAAGCAGTTGAGCCAAGCAACAGACAGTGCCGCGGCCACCGGCCCGGAAGCACAGCGCGTCACCCAGGAGGTGAGGGTGTCCCAGATCGACGGCGAGCCCGGAGTGCAGGACTTCGTGGAGGTCCGGCTGCCCGCGGCCGGGGCCTACCTCTCGGTCCTGCGGACGGCCACGGCGGGCCTCGCGGCCCGGCTGGACTTCACGCTGGACGAGATCGAGGACCTGCGCATCGCGGTCGACGAGGCCTGCGCCATCCTCCTCCAGCAGGCCGTCCCCGGCTCGGTCCTCTCCTGCGAGTTCCGGCTGGTCGGCGACTCCCTGAAGGTGATCGTCTCGGCGCCCACCACCGACGGCCGGGCGCCCGAACGGGACACCTTCGCCTGGACGGTGCTCTCCGCGCTCGCGGGCGAGGTCGAGTCCGCGGTCGCCGAGGACAGGACCGTGTCGATCAGCCTGCACAAGAAGCGCGGCGGCCCGACCGCCCACTAGGTCCGCGGCAGCGCGGCAGCAGCACCGAACAAGGGCCGTCCGCCCGGCACCACCGGGCCGGACGGACGGCTCCCGGTACCGCCCACCCGGCGGTACGACCAACGAGACGAACCGGGACCGACGGTCCCGGTGCTCCCGGAACGGAACGGGGGAATGGCCGTGAGTGATCTGGACCGTACCGGCCTCGCGACGGCGGGCCCTGCCGTACCGACCCAGGCGAGCGTTCCCGGCCTCGCCGCCAACGACGAAGCGCACCCGAAGGACGCCCACCGGATGAGCCAGCCGACCGAGCCGACGCCCCAGTCGTCGCCCGATCCGTCGCCCCCGCCCGTGCCGTCGGCCGCGGACCTCCCGGACGCCGAGGACACCCGGGATCCGGCGGACGCCGAGGACGCGGAGGAGGCCGAGAACGCCGCCGAGGCGGCCGAGGCGCTGCGCGCGGCGGTGCCCGCCCAGGGCCCGCAGCGCTCCGGCGCACCGGACCGCGAGGCGGCCCGGGCCCTGTTCGTACGGCTCTCGGCGCTGCCCGAGGGCTCCCCGGAGCGGGTCGAGCTGCGCAACCAGCTGGTGCGCATGCACATCCCGCTGGTCGAGCACCTGGCCCGGCGGTTCCGCAACCGGGGCGAGCCGCTGGACGACCTGACCCAGGTCGCCACCATCGGGCTGATCAAGTCGGTGGACCGGTTCGACCACGAGCGCGGGGTCGAGTTCTCCACCTACGCCACGCCGACCATCGTCGGCGAGATCAAGCGGCACTTCCGGGACAAGGGCTGGGCGGTCCGGGTGCCGCGCCGGCTCCAGGAGCTGCGGCTGTCGCTGACCACGGCGACCAGCGAGCTCTCCCAGCGGCACGGCCGCTCCCCCACGGTGCACGAGCTGGCCGAGCACCTGGGGATCTCCGAGGAGGACGTCCTGGAGGGGCTGGAGTCCGCCAACGCGTACTCCACGCTCTCGCTGGACGTGCCGGACAGCGACGACGAGTCGCCGGCCGTCGCGGACACCCTGGGCGCCACCGACGAGGCGCTGGAGGGCGTCGAGTACCGCGAGTCCCTCAAGCCGCTGCTGGCCCAACTTCCGCCCCGCGAGCAGAAGATCCTGGTGCTGCGGTTCTTCCGGAACATGACGCAGTCGCAGATCGCCGCCGAGGTGGGCATCTCGCAGATGCACGTGTCCCGGCTGCTCGCCCGGACGCTGGCGCAGCTGCGGGAGAAGCTCCTCGTGGAGGAGTAGGAACGCGAAGACGACTGACGGCCGCTCAGCGGCGGCCGTCCGGTCGTGAAGGTCCTGCGGCGGCGGTCCTCCGCGCTCAGCCCTCGTGCGGAGCGTAGAGGGCCGCCGTCGCCTTCGGGCTGAGCAGGGCGCCGATGCCGACCAGGCCGAGCAGGCCGACGCCCACGCCGACCCCGGCCATCGCCCCGCCGCTCTGCCACATGTAGTACGCCACCGGCAGGCAGATCGAGTTGGTCAGCACGGCGGGGCTGCGGCCCCAGCGGCGGCCCCTGAGCAGCGCCCGGGCGGCCAGCAGCGGCAGCACGCCGAGCAGCACGATCACCAGGCCGCCGAACTCGTTCAGGGCGAGCTGCTTGGACTGGCCGGACAGGGCGGCGACCATGTCCCAGACGCCGACGACGGCCAGCGCGGCGCCCTCCACGGCGGTGATGGCGGCGCCCAGGGCGAGGGCGGCCGGCCGGTCGGCGCCGGGCGCGGGTACGGGTGCGGAGGATTCTGCGGTCACTCCAGCAGGGTAGCCGCCGACCGGTCCGTACCGACCCGTAGGCTGGGCCCATGCGCGCTCTCCTGGTCGTCAACCCGAAAGCGACCACCACCAGCGGTCGCACCCGGGACGTCCTGATCCACGCCCTGCGGAGCGACCTCAAGCTGGAGGTGGCGCAGACCGAGTACCGCGGCCACGCGCGCGACCTGGCCCGCGAGGCGGTGGAGGACGGCGCGGTCGACCTGGTGGTGGCGCTGGGCGGGGACGGCACCGTCAACGAGGTGGTCAACGGACTGCTCTCGCACGGCCCGGGCGACCGGGTCCCGCGGCTGGCCGTGGTCCCCGGCGGGTCGACCAATGTGTTCGCCCGCGCGCTGGGCCTGCCGAACGACCCGGTGGAGGCGACCGGCGTCCTGCTGGACGCCCTGGAGCACCGGAGCGAGCGGCCGATCGGGCTCGGCAAGGCGATGACCGAAGGGCTGCCGGACCGCTGGTTCACCTTCACCGCCGGCCTGGGCTTCGACGCCGGAGTGGTCGGCCGGGTCGAGGAGCAGCGCCGGGCGGGGCGCAAGTCCACCCACGCGCTCTACGTCACCCAGGCACTCCGCCACTTCGTCACCCAGCGTGAGCAGCGCAGATCAGGCCCGGTCTCGCTGCTGCTCGCGGGCCGCGAGCCGGTGCCGGGCCTGGCGCTGGCGATAGTCAGCAACACCTCGCCGTGGACGTTCCTGGGCAACCGCCCCGTCTACCCCTCCCCGCGCGCCTCCTTCGACGCGGATCTCGATGTCTTCGGCATCACCCGGATGACGGCGTTCGGCATCGCTCGAACGGTCCGTCAGATCCTGCGGTCGCACGGCTCTTCGACCAACGAGGGCGTGCCGACCGGCCCTTCCGGGAAGCATGTCGTCTCCTATCACGACGTCCGCCACTTCACCTTGGTTTCAGAGGAACCGGTCCCGTTCCAGGTCGACGGCGACCACCTTGGATCCAGGAGTCGCGTCAGTTTCACAGGCGTACGGCGGGCACTGCGTGTGATTGTGTGACTAGAAGGGCCCTTCCTCCTTCTTCTCGAACGCACAAGCCCCCTTCACTCCATAGAAGTACCGGCTGTGAGCTAGGCGACACCGAAGAATCCAAAATTCCTCCCTGAAGGGGGTTGTATCCGGGCCCGAGGTTTGCGAACCTCTACATGGCGATCGGGACACATCGCAGCGACGGCAACCCTCGAAACCTGGGGGGCCGACCGCGGGGTGTCCCTCGAATCGCGCGAATCCCTCCCCAGCACAGACCTCCCGGGCCCGATGGGCCTTTGGTCTCTTTTGCTGTTGCGGGATTCGTGAAAGCGTTCACATTCACAAGGACCATCGATGTGCCGATCGGGCAACCCCCGCCGGCAGGAGGAGTTGGACGACCATGGACTGGCGCCACCGCGCTGTCTGCCGCGAAGAGGACCCGGAGCTGTTCTTCCCGATCGGGAACACCGGTCCTGCTCTGCTGCAGATCGAGGAAGCCAAGGCCGTGTGCCGCCGCTGTCCGGTCATGGAGCAGTGCCTCCAGTGGGCCCTCGAGACCGGCCAGGACGCCGGCGTCTGGGGCGGCATGAGCGAGGACGAGCGCCGCGCCATGAAGCGCCGTGCCGCCCGCAACCGCGCCCGCACCGCCTGATCACACGCCGTAGTACCAGCAGTAACCACAGCACCGATCAACACATGATCACAGGCTTCCCCTGCACCTCCTGGTGAAGCCTTCCGCACAAAGGGCCTTGCTCGTCGAGGTCCCGCGACACCGGCCCGCCCAGCCACTTGATACTGTTCACTTAGAGCAATATTGTGGAGCTGTGGCGCTCACCGTGTGCAACGCACCGGCTGGTGTCGCACCACTCAGAGCCCCCGTTCCGGCCGACTCCCCCCGACGGCCGGAACGGGTTGAGAGGCCCTGTCGACCCACCCCCCCCGGTCGACAGGGCCTCGTTTCTGTTTCCGCCCGTTCCGCTCCGCCCGTTCCGCTCCGACCGGGCCGCCGGCCGAGTGAAGCCGACTGGTGAAGTCGGCTGGTGCGAAGAAGCGTGCGCCCGGCGCTCACGCCGGACGCACGCCCCCTCTACACCTCCGCGCTTCAGCGCACCGGGATCTCCAGGACCACCTTGGTGCCGCCGTTCGGGCCGGCCACCATGTCGAAGGTGCCGCCCAGCTCCCCCGTGGCCAGGGTCCGGACGATCTGCAGCCCGAGGTTGCCCGCCTGCTGCGGGTCGAAGCCCTCCGGCATGCCCCGGCCGTCGTCCTGCACCGTGATCAGCAGGTACTCCTCCGGCCGCGCCCCGCCGTTCCAGCTGTCCGACCAGCCCATGCCGGTGGCCGGTGCCCGGCCGCGCAGCGCGCTGACCTCCAGGTTGCCGGAGGCGCTCGGGCCGAAGGCGTGTTCCAGCGCGTTCTGCAGCAGTTCGGTCAGCACCATCGCCAGCGGGGTGGCCACCTCGGCGGAGAGGATGCCGAAGCTGCCGCTGCGGCGGGTCGCCACCCGGCCGTCCTGGGACAGCTCCATCACCATGGCCAGCACCCGGTCGGCGATCTCGTCGAAGGCCACCTGCTCGTCCAGCGCCTGGGAGAGGGTCTCGTGCACGATCGCGATCGAGCCGACCCGGCGCACCGCCTCGTCGAGCGCGGCCCGGCCGGACTCCGACTCCATCCGGCGGGACTGCAGGCGCAGCAGCGCGGCGACGGTCTGCAGGTTGTTCTTCACCCGGTGGTGGATCTCCCGGATGGTGGCGTCCTTGGTCATCAGCTCGCGGTCGCGCCGGCGCAGCTCGGTGACGTCCCGGCAGAGCACCAGGGAGCCGGTCAGGACGCCCTTGGGCTTGAGCGGGATGGCCCGCAGGGTGACCACGCCGCCCTGGGCCTCGATCTCGGTCTGCCGGGGCGCCCAGCCGCTGGCCAGCTTCACCAGCGCCTCGTGCACGGCGGCCCGGGAGGGCGGGGCGAGGTCGGCGGTGGTGCGGCCGAGGTGACTGCCGACCAGATCGGTGGTGAGGCCGAGCCGGTGGTAGGCGGAGAGCGCGTTGGGGCTGGCGTAGGTGACGGTGCCGTCGGCGTCGAGGCGGATGAGGCCGTCGCCGACCCGCGGCGCGGCGTCCATGTCGGCCTGCTCGACGCCCGGGTAGGGGAAGGTGCCGGCGGCGATCATCTGGGCGAGGTCGGAGGCGCTCTGCAGGTAGGTGAGCTCCAGCCGGCTGGGGGTGCGCACGGTCAGCAGGTTGGTGTTGCGGGCGATCACGCCGAGCACCTTGCCCTCGCGCCGCACCGGGATGGACTCGACCCGGACCGGCACCTCCTCGCGCCACTCCGGGTCGCCCTCGCGCACGATCCGCCCCTCGTCGTAGGCGGCGTCCAGCAGCGGGCGGCGGCCGCGCGGGACGAGGTGGCCGACCATGTCGTCCTGGTAGGAGGTGGGACCGGTGTTGGGGCGCATCTGGGCGACCGAGACGTACCGGATGCCGTCCCAGGTGGGGATCCAGAGCACCAGGTCGGCGAAGGACAGGTCGGAGAGCAGCTGCCACTCCGAGACCAGCATGTGCAGCCACTCCACATCGGCACCGGTCAGGGTGGTGTGGCGGCGGACGAGTTCGTTCAGCGAGGGCACAGGGCGAGCGTAGCCCCAGGGGGGTGCGGACGGGCCCCGCGTACCCCGCGGACGTGCGGCGCGCGGCCCTCCCCCCAAGTTGTCCAGACCAATTTTCGGGGAGGCCTGGACAACCCAGATTGGTCTAGTCCACAATGAAAGGGCACCAAGGAGAGGCACCCGCGCAACTGCCCTGACCGCGCGATGCCGCTCCTCGGTCGGACGCCGCCGAACGAGGACCCCGCACAGTTCTCGATCGTCACCGGCGCCCGACGACAGCTCCGGGCCGCGGAGCCGCATGGGTTGAGGGTCCCGTGTCGGCGCCGTGGCCCGTAGTGTTTCCCGGACCCGTTTCCCGGACCCGCCTCCGCCCGCCGCGGACCGGAGGGGAACGAGCGGAGAACGACGGAGCCCCCGTCCACAGGCTGTGGACGGGGGCTCGTGCGTCGCGGGGCGCGTCAGTGGGTCTCGGTGACCTTGGCGAGCGCGCGGGGGGCGTCCGGGTCCTGGCCGCGGGCGATGGTGACCTCGTAGGCCAGCAGCTGGAGCGGCAGGATCTCCAGGATCGGCTGCACCTCCTCGGGCACGCCGGCCGGCAGCGCGAAGCCCGCCGAGGCGGCCTCGACCTGCGCCTGCTGGCCGACCACGACCAGGTCGGCGCCGCGGCCGCGCAGGCGGTCCAGGACCGGCTGCAGGGCCTCGCCGCCCTTGCCGTCCGGGACGATCGCGATGACCGGGGAGACGTTGTCGACCATGGCCAGCGGGCCGTGCAGCAGGTCGGCGCCGGAGAACGGGGAGGCCGGGATGTAGGTGGTCTCCATGAGCTTCAGCGCCGCCTCGCGGGCGGTCGGGTAGCCGTAGCCGCGCGAGGTGATGACCAGGCGCTGGGCGAAGCGGTAGCGCTCGGCCAGGGCCTTGACCTCGTCCTGGCGCGCCAGGACGCCGGCGGCCAGCTCCGGCAGGCCCTTGGCGGCCGCGCCGTCGCCGCCGCGCAGGCCCTCGATCAGCAGGTAGAGGGCGAGCAGTTCGGCGGTGTAGGTCTTGGTGGCGGGCAGCGCCTTCTCCGGGCCGGCCAGCACGTCGATGTGGAACTCGGAGACCTCGGCCAGCGGGGAGCCGGCGTTGTTGGTCACCGCCAGGGTGATCGCACCGGCCTCGCGGGCCGCCTTGGTGGAGGCGACGAGGTCCGGCGAGCCGCCCGACTGGCTGACGGTGATCACCAGCACGTCGGTCAGGTCCGGCTTGGCGCCGTAGGCGGTGGTGGTGGACATCGAGGTCAGGCCGGCCGGCTTGCCCAGCAGGATCTCGATCAGGTACTTGGCGTACAGCGCGGCGTTGTCCGAGGTGCCCCGCGCGGTCAGGAGGACGAACCGCGGCTTGCGGGCGGCGATCCGGGACGCGATCTCGAAGATCTTGGGGGCGCCCTCGTCGAGGATGCGCTGCAGGACGGCCGGCTGCTCGGCCATCTCCGCCGCCATGATCCGGCCAGGGACGGTCTGCGTGTCGGACATCGTGTGGGGCCTCCGATGAGATGGTTCCACCCCGGCCGGACGGGAATGCCCGGCGGGGACCTCTACGGCGGCGAGTCCGCACACTCGCTGCGGTGAATACTGCGGCAATCCTACGGGGGCCACCCGTCCGGGGCACATCCGAGGAGGCGGTCACCGCGGGTGCCGCCGGCCCCGGCGTGCGCGGAGCCCCTCCCGGCGGTGCGGGGAGGGGCTCCGGCGTCCGGGGGACGGCGGCTCAGCCCGCCTTGTTGATCAGCTGGTCGATGGCGGCGTCCGCCTCCTTGGTGGCCTGGTCCACCGGCTTGCCCTTGAGGATCGCGGTCAGCATGTCGGGCAGGATCTTCTGCTTCTCGACCGCGCCCCAGCCGGGGGCCAGCGGGGTGAACCAGGCGTCCGGCACCGCGTTGGCCGCGGCGGCGGTGGCCGGCTTGCTCTTCAGCGGGTTCAGCTGGTTCAGGTTGTTCGGCAGGATGTCCTTGTCGGCGAGCGCCTGCTCGGACTTGGCACTGGTGAACATCCGGACCCAGTCGGTGGCCAGGGCCGTCGCGGGCGACTTCGCGGTGACCGCGAGGGCCGAGCCGCCGATGAAGGTCGGCAGCGGCTTGCCGCCCGGGCCGGGCATGGTGGCCAGCTTGACCGCGTCCTTGAGGCTCGGGTCACCGGTGACCGGCGCGACGACGCTGGCCGACTCGTAGCCGTTGCCGTAGAAGGACGCCGCGTGGCCGCGGGCCATCGCCTCGAACTGGTTCTGCTCGTTGAGCACCTGGTCGCCCTTGTTGTACTTGCGCACCAGGTCGATGAAGTGGTTGATGCCCTGCTGGGACTTGGGGTCGCTCAGGGTGCCGTGCCAGTTGCCGCCGCTGTCGAAGCGGGCGATGGCGCCGCCGTACGCGGAGACGTAGCTCATCGCGGCGTACCAGAACGCACCGGGCATGTAGAGCGCGGAGAAGGTCCGGTCGTTCTTGTTCTTCTCCGCGATCTTGTCGAGCGCCGCACGCAGCTCGTCCTCGGTCTTCGGGAAGTCGGCGCTGCCGGTGGCCTGCTGGAAGGCCGCCGAGTTGTAGATGGCGACCCGGGCGCCCGCGTAGTACGGAACGCACCAGAGCTTGTCCTGGTAGGTGCAGGTGTTGGCGAGCGCCTTGATCCAGGTGTCGGAGTTGTCGAAGCTGGTGCGCTCCACCGGGGCCAGCGCGCCGGAGAGCACGTACTTCATGGTCTCGGTGTTGCCGAGCTCCACCACGTCCGGGGCGTTGCCGTCGGCGATCGCCTTGTCGAGCTTGGCCACCTTGTCGGCCCAGCCCTGGTAGGCCAGCTTGAGGGTGGCCTTCGGGTACTTGGCGGCGAACTCGTCGTTGACCCGCTGGACGAGGTCGGGCCAGTTCTTCTGGGCGTCGTCCATCAGCCAGACCGTGACCGTACCGGTCTCGGACTTCGGGTCCGCCGAGGCGGTCTTGGCGCCGTCCGACGCCGTGCCGCCCGAGGAACACGCCGTCAGTCCGGCGGCCAGCGCCATGATGCCGACCGTCGCCATGAACCGACGCTTTCTCACGCCATCCTCCGAGGGTTTAGTGCTTGTGCCCGCCGGCGGCGCGCCGGCGCCCGACGGGACGGTGTCCGGGGAGGGGCGGCGAAGAGCTTCGGGGTGGGCCAATACCACATCCGGCTAAATTGAAATTCGAACCGGATGGACTGGAGCCTGGCCTAGACCACAGTTGCTGTCAACGCCAAATTGCCTGGCGGCCAAGGCCGTTGCAGACCTGTTGTACCGCGTGGCGATCAGTCGTCCGACGATCACCCTAAGTAGAACTTAAGGCTGTCTTAAGGGCGATTTGAGGGAACACCGTCAGGTTGCGAAGCCGCAGGTCACACGGCGCCCAACGGCCGGAGAACACGGCGGGCCCGCCATGCGACATGCGCATGACGGGCCCGTTCGGACGGATGCCCCGGGCACCCGGTGTGACGGTCCTACGAGGACTCAGCCGACCGCCACCGACTGGCCGGTGAGCACCTCGACGGCGGCCAGCCCGCAGACCCGGGCGGCACCGTGGGTGGCGATGTGGAGGGCGCCGACCGGCTCGGACTGCGGCAGGCCCATCTCGACCACCGCGGCGTCCGGACGGGCCGCCAGCAGGCGGTCCAGCGCGGCCGCCATCCACTCGTGCCGGTGGGCGTCGCGGACCACCAGCACCAGGTGGCGGTCGGCGGCCCCGGCCAGCACCTCGGACACCGTCGCGTCCAGCACCGCGGCCTCGGCGGCCTCCGGGCCGACCTCGCGGGTGCGGGTGCCCGGGAAGCGGTCGGCCAGCATGCCGGCCACGCCCCACGGGGTGACGTCGCCGACGGCGATGTTCGGCTCGGCGGAGAACGAGGCCACGAACGGGCGCTCGGTCACCGGCAGGACCTCCCGGCCCGGCGCGCGGACCACCCGCAGCGCCCGGCGGGCCGCCCGCAGGCCGACCGCGAGGTCCGCCTCCGGCCGCTCGCCCTGGGCCGCGATCCGGCCCCAGCTGCCGAGCGCGCGCACCCGGGCGGCCGCGTCGGCGAGCCGCTCCTCCGGGAGCCGGCCGGACTGCACGCCCGCCACGATGGCGTCGCGCAGCATCAGCACGGTGTCCTCGTCGGCCAGGCCGCCGCCCACGCAGATCGCGTCCGCTCCGGCCGCCAGGGCCAGCACGGTGCCCTCGCCCATGCCGAAGGTGTCGGCGATGGCGCCCATCTCGATCGCGTCGCTGACGATCAGGCCCTGGTAGCCGAGGCCGCCGTCCTGGGGGGCCGCGCGCAGCAGGTCGCGCAGCACCGCGGGGCTGAGCGTGGCGGGCAGCTTGGGGTCGAGCGCCGGGACCATGATGTGGGCCGTCATCACGGCCTTGGTCCCGGCGGCGATCGCGGCCTGGAACGGCACCAGGTCGCGGGCGCGCAGCACGTCCAGGTCGACGTCGATGACCGGCAGGCCGTGGTGCGAGTCGACGGCGGTGTCGCCGTGGCCGGGGAAGTGCTTGGAGCAGGCCGCGACACCGGCCGACTGCAGGCCCTCCACCCAGGCGGCGGTGTGCCGGGCGCACAGCTCCGGGTCGGCGCCGAACGAGCGGACGCCGATGACCGGGTTGCGCGGGTTGGAGTTGACGTCCGCGGTGGGCGCCCAGTTGTAGTTGACGCCGGCGGCGGCCAGTGCGCGGCCCAGCTCGCGGGCGACGTCGCGGGTCAGCGCCGGGTCGTCGATGGCGCCGAGGGCGAGGTTGCCCGGCCAGGACGAGCCGGAGCCGGCCTCCAGCCGGGTGACGTCGCCGGACTCCTCGTCGATGGCGATCAGCAGGTCGGGGTTCTCGGCCCGCAGGGCCGCGGTGAGCGCGGCGAGCTGGCCGAGGTCGGCCACGTTGCGGTCGAACAGCGCGACCGAGCCCAGGCCGGCCGCGAGGTGGCGGCGCAGCCACTCCGGCGGCTCGGTGCCGACGAAGCCGGGCTGCAGGACGGTCAGCGCGTCACGGTGCAGCTGGTCGGAGGCCGGGAGGGTGGGAACGAGGATGCTCACGGGGGATCAGCCCTTCACGGCGCCGTCGGTGAGCCCACCGACCGCCTTGCGCTGCAGGAAGACGAACAGGATCAGCACCGGGAGGGCGAACAGCGTCGACGCCGCCATCGTGGCGCCCCAGTCGTTGCCGAAGGCGGTCTGGAAGGAGGACAGCCACAGCGGCAGGGTCTGGCCGTCGGTCTTGTTGACGATCAGGACGAGGGGGAACTCGTTCCAGGCCGTGATGAAGCCGAACAGCGAGGTGGACATCAGGCCCGGCGCCAGCAGCGGGAAGATCACCTTCACGAAGGCCTGGGTGCGGGTGCACCCGTCGACCATCGCGGACTCCTCCAGCTCCTTCGGCACCGCGGCGATGAAGCCGCGCAGCGTCCAGATGGTGAAGGGCAGCACCATCATCATGTAGAAGGCGGTGAGCGGGACCAGGCTGTTCAGCATGCCGTTGTCGCGGGAGATCAGGTAGACCGCGATGGTCATGACCTCCCAGGGCGCCATCTGGGCGGCCATGATGACCAGCACGAAGGTCTTGCGGCCGCGGAACTTCATCCGGGCGATGGCGAAGGACGCCAGGGTGGCGATCACCAGCGACATCACCACCGCGAGGACGGTGACGATGAAGCTGTTGGCGGTGTACGTCCAGAACTTCGGGACGTTGACCGCGGTCTTGAAGTGGTCCAGGGTCGCGTCGAACGGGATGAACACCGGCGTCGAGCTGGCGATGTCCTTCGTCGGCTTGAAGGCCGTGCTGATCATCCAGTAGACGGGGAACGCGAAGAAGACGAAGAGGACGACCGCGACGACGTTCGGCCAGGCACGTCCGATGAGCGAGCGCCTCACAGCTCGTCCTCCTGCTTCAGAATGATCCGGAAGTAGTACGCCATCAGGACGCCCAGGATCAGGATGGTGAGCACCGCGATCGCGGCACCGGTGCCGTAGTGCTGGCGGCCGGAGCCCTCCAGGAAGGCGTGGATCGGCAGCGTGCGGGTGAGACCGTCGGGGCCGCCGGCCTTGATCGCGTAGATCTGGGTGAAGGCCTTGAAGATCCAGATGACCTCGAGGAAGGTCGTGGCCAGGAAGAAGGGCTTCAGGTTGGGGAACATCACCGCGGTGAAGATCTTGACCGGGCCGGCGCCGTCCATCCGGGCCGCCTCGTAGAGCTCCTTCGGGATGGTGGTCAGCGCCGCATACATGTTGAACGCCACGAACGGGATCGAGCCCCAGACCAGCAGCAGAAGGATCACGAAGAAGGTCGAGTACTGGGTGCTGGTCCAGTTGTAGGCGGCCATCGAGTGCCAGCCCAGGGCGTCCAGGATCCAGTTGACGACGCCGAAGCGGGCCTCGAACAGCCAGGTGTAGACGGTGGTCGAGGCGACCACCGGCATCGCCCAGGCGAGCAGCAGGCCGATCGACAGCAGCAGCCGCATCTTCTTGCCGAGGCGGTTGAGCAGCAGACCGACCAGCGCGCCGCCCGCCATGATCAGGAAGACGTTGAGCGCGGTGAACACCACGGACCGGCCGGTGACCGACCAGAACCCGGGGTCGGACAGCTGCTCGGTGTAGTTCTCGAAGCCGTTCCACTCGGTCAGGTGCTGGACGAGCTGGCGCGCGTTCAGGTTCTGGAACGAGACCAGAATGGTCTTCAGCAGGGGCCAGCCCAGTAGGGCCAGGGTGGCCACGGTGGCAGGCAGGAGCAGCAGGTACGGCGCGAACCGGGAGCCGATGCTCCGCCCGTCCGCCGGTCTGGCGCTCTTCTTCGGGGTGCCGGCGCCGCCACCGCGCACGGCGTCCGTCTTCATAGTGGCCACAGCAGCCTTCCCTGAATCCGGGGACTGTGTCTGCACCCGCTCCGAATGCACAGCCATCGTTCTCTCTTCCTCACAACCCGACCACGACGGACAGGCGCCGCCCACCGGCCCCCCGCCGGGAGCCGGTGAGCGACGCCGCTCGACTGCTACTGCTTGGCGTTGAGGCGCTTCGCGATCTCCTCGTCGGCCTTCTTCGCGGCGGCGTTGTAGTCGCCGGTCAGGGCCGCGGTCAGGAACTCCTTGATCGGGTTCGGGTCGTTCTCGACCGCGGACCAGTTCGGAGTGGTCGGGGTGATGCCACCGACCGAGGAGGCGGCCTTCGCCGCGATGGCGAAGTCGCCGGCGACCTTGTCGTTGAGCGAGGCCTTGTTCGGGATGTTGCCCGCGGCCGCGATCGCGCCCTCGTTCTTGTCGTTCAGGGCGATCTTCAGGAAGTCCTTGGCCATCTCGGTGTTCTTGCTGGCCGAGGCGATGGCGATGTTCGAGCCACCGAGGAAGACGCCGGAGGGCTTGTCGGCGGTCTTGCCCGGGAGGGCGAAGTGGCCGATCTTGTCCTTGGTCACCGGGGACTTCTCGTCCGGGACCTCCCAGCCGAGGCCGATGATGGTGCCGATGCCGCCACCGCCGAAGACGTCCTTCTGCTGCGGCTTGGCCTCGTCCTTGTCCTTGAGACCGGTGACCGAGTAGCTCTGGAGCTTCTTGTAGACGTCGAAGGCCTTCTGCGCCTCGGGGGTGGACAGGCCGCCCACCCACTTGTCGCCGTCCTTCTTCGCCAGCTTGCCGCCCTCGCTGGTGAGGAGGCCGAAGTAGACGTACCACTCCTGGCCCGGCATGTAGATCGGGTCGGTGACGCCCGCGGTGGTCTTCAGCTTCTCCAGGGCGGCGTAGAACTCGTCCAGCGTCTTCGGGATGCTCAGCCCGGCGGCGGCCCAGAGGTCCTTGTTGTAGGTGACCGCGCGGTTGGTGACGAACCACGGGGCGGCGTACTGCTTGCCGTCCAGGATCGCGGACTCGCTCTGGTTGGCGGCCCAGTCGGCACCGCCGAGGGCGGCCTTGTCCTTGGTGATGTCCAGCAGACCACCGGTGGCGGCGTAGCCCGCCGTCTGGGTGTTGCCGATCTCCAGGACGTCGACGGAGCCCTCGGACAGCGCGGCGGTGACCTTCGGGCCGATGCCGGTCCACTCCTGGACCTGGTACTCGACCTTCGAACCCGGGTAGGTCGACTCGAACTCGGTCTTGACCGCGTCGTCCCAGCCCTTGGGGGCGGAGCCGGACATCAGCCACACCTTGAGCGTCTTGCCGTTGTAGTCCTTCTTACCGGCAGCAGCGGACGAGTTGCCCGACGCGTTGTTGGTGTTCTCGTCCTTCTTGGCGTCCGAGCCGCAGGCCGCGAGACCAACAACCATGGCCGCGACACCGACCGCCGCGATGAGCTGACGCTTCACGCCATCCTCCTGAGGGATGCCTTGGTTACCCCCGTCGGGTGGCAGCGGCATACCCACGCAAGGTGGGAGGAATGGTGCCGCGGACTCCATCGAACGGGTGGGGGGATTCATAGTGACCGGCCTAGTGGTGTAGACCAGATGCCTGGAGCTTGGCCTAGACCAATGGGCCTGTCAACGGCTGTTCGACCGATCCGGACCACCCGTTATCAAGCCGACACCGCACATCGTTCATCGCGTGATGAGGTATTCGTTCCGTAGCCATACATGCAACGATGTGAGCCGTTAATCATGTGGTGGGGCTCCCCGGGGGCCCTGCGAGAAGCGGGAGACAGGTCCGATGAGCAGCGACGGGGGCAGCACGGCCCAGGTCAACGACCCCCAGGTGAAGAATCCCGCCGCCCAGGCGGGCGCGGACCCCACCGCCCGGGTGCCGAAGTACTACGGCCTCAAGCGCCACCTGCTGCAGCTTACCGAGACCCAGCCCGCCGGCACCCCGGTTCCGCCCGAACGAGCCCTGGCCGCACAGTTCGACACCTCCCGCACCACCGTCCGGCAGGCCCTCCAGGAGCTCGTCGTCGAGGGCCGGCTGGAGCGCATCCAGGGCAAGGGAACCTTCGTCGCCAAGCCCAAGGTGGCCCAGGCCCTCCAGCTCACCTCCTACACCGAGGACATGCGCGCCCAGGGCCTGGAGCCCACCTCCCGGCTGATCGAGATCGGCTACATCTCCGCCGACGACCGGCTGGCCCCGCTGCTGGACATCAAGCCCGGCGGCCGGGTGCTGCGGATCGAGCGCCTGCGGCTGGCCAACGGCGACCCGATGGCCATCGAGGTCGCCCACCTGTCCGCCAAGCGCTTCCCCGCCCTGCGCCGCAACCTGGCCAAGCACAACTCGCTGTACACCGCGCTGCGCGAGGTCTACGGGGTGACCGTGGCCGAGGCCGAGGAGACCATCGAGACCACCCTGGCCAACCCCCGCGAGGCCGGGCTGCTCGGCTCCGACCTCGGCCTGCCGATGCTCCAGCTCTCCCGGCACTCCTTCGACCCGGACGGGGACCCGGTCGAGTGGGTGCGCTCGATCTACCGCGGCGACCGCTACAAGTTCATCACCCGCCTCAAGCGGCCGGAGTAGTCCGGCCCGGCGCCCGCGCACTTCCGGGCCCGGCGCGCGGGGGGCGCGCGCCGGGGCCCGTTGCGTCGGGACGGCGCGCGAGAAGTGCGGATGGCGGGGAGTTCTCCCGGATCCGGTGACACGGATCACCCGATGCTCTAGATTCCGCATCCGTACTGACTGCCGATCACCAGTGGTGCTGCTCGGCGGACCCACGGGGGCGTGCGGCTCCCCGGGGGTTGCGGCGCCGGCGAGGTGAACCCTCCGGAGCGGAGCCGAACCATGTCGTCAGACCTCACCGACCAACCTGTCATGCCCGAGCCAGAAGAGCCCGGCGGCCCCGGCCTTCCGGCGGTCACCCCCGAGCGGGTGCTGGCCGCGCTCGCCCTGCTGGTGCCGATCGTCGCGATGCTCTGGGTGGGCTCGTACGACAAACCCGAGCCCGAAGCCGGCGGCGTCCCCTTCTTCTACTGGTACCAGCTGCTCTGGGTGCCGGTCTCCGCCGTCTTCACGGTCGCCGCCTACCTGCTGGTCGACCGGGACGAGAAGGCCCGCCGGGCCGCCCGGGCGCGGAAGGCGGGTGGCGCCCGGTGAACGGGGTCAACGTGCCCGCGCTGGCGGTCTTCGTCCTCTTCTTCCTGCTGGTCACCGTGATGGGCTTCCTCGCGTCCCGGTGGCGGCGCGCCGACAACGCGCTCCACCTCGACGAGTGGGGCCTCGGCGGGCGCAGCTTCGGGACCTGGATCACCTGGTTCCTGCTCGGCGGCGACCTCTACACCGCGTACACCTTCGTCGCCGTCCCCGCCGCCGTCTACGCGACCGGCGCCGCGGGCTTCTTCGCCGTCCCCTACACGATCATCGCCTACCCGCTGGTCTTCCTCTTCCTTCCCCGGCTCTGGTCGGTCTCCCGGGTGCACGGCTACGTCACCCCGGCCGACTTCGTGCGCGGGCGCTACGGCTCCCGGCCGCTGTCGCTGGTGGTCGCGCTGACCGGCATCCTCGCCACCATGCCGTACATCGCGCTCCAGCTGGTCGGCATCCAGGCGGTGCTGGACGTGCTGGGCGTCGGCGGCGGCGAGAGCGCCAACTGGTTCGTCAAGGACCTGCCGCTGTTCATCGCCTTCGGCGTGCTCGCCGCGTACACCTACTCCTCGGGGCTGCGCGCGCCGGCGCTGATCGCCTTCGTCAAGGACGCCCTCGTCTACGTGGTGATCATCGTCGCGGTGATCTACATCCCGATCCGGCTCGGCGGCTACGGCCACATCTTCGACGCGGTCGGCGAGCGGTTCGGCACCCCGAAGTCGGGCGGCTCGCTGACCCTGCCGGAGAACAGGCAGTGGACGTACGCGACGCTGGCGCTCGGCTCGGCGATGGCGCTGTTCCTGTACCCGCACTCGGTGACCGGCGTGCTGGCCAGCAAGTCCCGCAACACGGTGCGCCGGAACATGGCGATCATGCCGGCGTACTCGCTGATGCTCGGGCTGCTGGCGCTGCTCGGCTTCATGGCGATCGCGGCCGGGATCGGCAAGGGCGACAAGGGCTTCAACACCCAGCTCGCGGTGCCGCAGCTGTTCGAGGACATGTTCCCCGACTGGTTCACCGGCGTCGCCTTCGCGGCCATCGGCATCGGCGCGCTCGTCCCGGCGGCGATCATGTCCATCGCGGCGGCGAACCTGTTCACCCGCAACGTCTACAAGGAGTACCTGAGGCCCTCCGCCACCCCGGCCGACGAGACCCGGGTCGCCAAGCTGGTCTCGCTGCTGGTCAAGGTCGGCGCGCTGGTCTTCGTGCTCGGCATGGACAAGCAGGCCGCGATCAACCTCCAGCTGCTCGGCGGCCTGTGGATCCTGCAGACCTTCGTCTCGATCGTCGGCGGCCTGTTCACCCGCTGGTTCCACCACTGGGCGCTGCTCGCCGGCTGGGCGGCCGGCATGGTCTACGGCACCTGGGAGGCCTACGGGATCGCCAGCCCCAAGACCCGGCACTTCGGCGGGAACGCCGCCGAGATCCCCGGCATCGGCGAGATCGGCTACATCGGGCTCACCGCCTTCGTCCTCAACCTGCTGGTCGCGGTGGTGCTCACCCTGGTCCTGCGCGCCGTGAAGGCGCCGGACGGGCCGGACGAGACCCGGCCGGGCGACTACAGCGCCGACGGCGGCGAGGAGGAGCCCGAGGACGCGCCGGAGCCCGTGGCGGCGCACTGATACGCCCCGCGCGCCCTGTGGTCGCGCCGTCTCCCCGGTCAACACTGGAGGGGGCGGCGCGATCATATGTATGAACAGCCGGGCGCATGGAGCACCACACTCAGGGCACCAACCAGACCGGACCGGCAACCGGCCGGCAACTGATCGACCCACGGGGAGCGGCGGTATGGCAGAACTCGGCACCACCCTCAACGGCCAGCACCACACCGACGGACGGCACCGGCAGGCCGCCCCGCACCGGACCGCCGGCGCCGCCGCGGCGGTCGCGGCCGCCGGGCCGCCCCCCGTCCCCTCCGTCCTGATCGCCACCCGCCACGGCGAGTCCACCGCCAACGTCGAGTTCCAGCTCGCCGAGGCGGCCGGCGCGCTCAGCGTGCCGATCAGCAGCCGGGACGCGGACATCCCGCTCTCCCTGCACGGCCAGCAGCAGGCCCAGGCGCTCGGCCGCTGGTGGGCCGGGCTGCCCAGCGCCGACCGGCCGCGCAGCGTCTGGTGCTCGCCCTACGTCCGCACCGCCGAGACCGCCCGGATCGCGCTCGCGCAGGCCGCCGGCCTCGGCGCCGTCCCGGTCTCGCTCACCGTCCGCTACGACGAGCGGCTGCGCGACCGCGAGCTCGGCGTGCTGGAGATGCTGCCCAAGGCCGCCATCGAGAACGACCACCCCGCGGAGGCGGCCCGGCGGCGGAAGATGGGCGAGCTGTACTACCGCCCGCCCGGCGGCGAGTCCTGGGCGGACGTGGCGCTGCGGGTGCGCAGCGTGCTGCGCGACGTCTGCGCGGAGGAGGCCGGGCGGCCGGTCCTGCTGGTCGCGCACGACTGCACGGTGCTCATGCTCCGGTACGTGCTGGACCGGCTCACCGAGGAGCAGCTGACCGCGCTGGAGCCGGTGCGCAACTGCTCCGCCAGCGTCTGGCGGGCCGAGGGCGGCCGGCTGCGGCCGGACCGCTGGAACCAGACCGGGCACCTGGAGGACGCGGGCTGATCCGCCGGGCGCCGGACGCGGCTGTCCGTGCGGGTGCGGACGCCGCACTCGGCGCGGCGGGGCGCCGGTGCTCAGACCCGGACGGCGACGGTGGCGGCGGGCTCGGCGAAGCAGCGGCGGTAGGCCAGCGGCGTGGTGCCGAGCCGGCGGCCGAAGTGGTGCCGCAGGGTGGCCGCGTTGCCGAAGCCGCAGCGGGCGGCGATGGCGTCCACCGGCTCGGTGGTCGACTCGAGCAGCCGCTGGGCGAGCAGCAGCCGCTGGCCGATCAGCCAGCGGTGCGGCGTGGTGCCGGTCTCCTGGTGGAAGCGCCGGGCGAAGGTGCGCGGCGACATGTGGACCCGGGCGGCCAGCTGCTCGACGGTCGACTCCTCGTCGAGGTGGTGGCGCATCCAGTCGAGCAGCGGGGCCAGCGACTCGCCGTCGCCCTCCGGCAGCGGCCGGTGCACGAACTGGGCCTGTCCGCCCTCCCGGTGCGGCGCCACCACCATCCGGCGGGCGATCCCCCGGGCCACCTCGGCGCCCTGCACCTTGCGCACCAGGTGCAGACAGGCGTCGATGCCGGCCGCCGTGCCGGCGGAGGTGATCACCGGGTCGTCGTCCACGTAGAGGACGTCCGGCTCGACGGTGGTCCCCGGATGGCGGGCACCCAGTTCGGCGGTGTACCGCCAGTGCGTGGTGGCCCGGCGGCCGTCCAGCAGGCCGGCCGCGCCGAGCACGAAGGCGCCGCTGCAGATGGACAGCACCCGGGCGCCGCGCTCGACGGTCGCCCGCAGCGCGTCCAGCAGCGGGGCCGGGTACTCGGCGCGCATCGAGCTGGCGGTGACCACCACCAGGTCGGCGGCAGCGAGCCGTTCGGGCCCGTGCGGGACGTCGACGGCGAAGCCGGCGTGGGTGCGGTGGAGGCCCGACCGGGCACCGGCGAGCGCGAAGTCGTAGGCGGGCAGCCCGTCCTCGCTCCGGTCGAGTCCGAACACCTCGCAGGCGACCCCGAGTTCGAAGGGGTGGACGTCCTCCATGACCACGGCCACGACGTTCTTCAGCATGCCGCCAGGGTAGCCCGAGTGCTGGCAGTTTTTCGATGCAATCGGGCGTTCCTGCCACTCGCCGCCGCGCGGCGTTGCGGCGAAGGTGGAGCCATGGATTCCGACACGCTCGCCAGCACACTCGCCCTGCTCGGGGCCGTCGGCGGGTTCGGCCTGCTCGGCGGACTGATCGGGCGCGAGGTGGCGCGGCAGAAGGCCACCGGACGCGACAACTGGCACCGTCCGGGTGGCTACCCCCGCGATCCCGCCCTGCCCGACCGGCTCTACGGCACCCTGCCCGCCGCCTCGCTCCGTCCGGCCGCCGACCCCGCCACCGCCGCCCCCGTCGCCGCCACCACTGCCACCGCCCCCGTCGCCGTCGCCGTCGCCGTCACCGTCGCCGAAACGGAGGACCGCCCCCCGCTCAGCGCCGTCCGGCGGGATTCCGGCACACTGGCCGGATGGACATCGCCATCCGCCCGGCCCGCGCCGAGGAGTACGAGGAAGCCGGCCGCATTACCGTCGAGGCCTTCGTCGGCGACGGCTTCACCTCGCCCGACAGCGTCTACGTGGACCGGCTGCGCGACGCGGCCACCCGGGCCGCCGAGGCCGAGCTCCTCGTCGCGGTGGACGCGGCCGACGGGACGGTCCTCGGCTGTGTCACCTTCGCGGTCGGCGGAACCGAGTGGGCGGACATCGCCACCCCCGAGGAGGGCGAGATCCGGATGCTCGCCACCGCCGCGGCCGCCCGCGGGCGCGGCGCCGGCGAGGCACTGGTGCGCGCCGCGCTCGCCCGCAGCCGCGAGCTCGGCCTGGCCGGCATGGCGTTCTCCACCCAGCCGGCGATGACCACCGCGCACCGGATCTACGAGCGGGTCGGCTTCCGCCGCGCCCCGGAGCGGGACTGGTCGCCGGTCCCGGGCATCGACCTGATGGTCTACAGCATGGCCTTCTGAGCGCCCGTCAGGTCTCTCGCCCACCGCCTCCCGGGCCCAAGAATGCGATCCTCCATCGGATATGACGATCGCATTTAGCCGACTGCTAGGATCCGCCGCATGACGACGGGGAGCACGCCGGCTGGCTGGTACGACGATCCTTCCGGCCAGCCCAACACGGAGCGCTGGTGGGACGGAGCCGCGTGGAGCGGCCGCACCCGGCCGACCACCGCCGACGCCGCCACCGTGACGGCCGGGACCCCCGCCGGCGCCCCCGGCCAGGGCGCCCCGGGCGCCTTCGGCCCCGCCCCCTCGGTCTCCGCGACGCCCACCGTGACCGCGCCCGCGGCGTCCGCCGCCCCGGCCGCGCCGAAGCCGTTCACCCCGACCTCCGTGGTCTTCGAGACCGTCGAGCCCAACAGCACCCGCCGCCGGGTGCTGATCGGCGTCGGCGCCGTGGTGCTGTCCGTGGTCATGGCCGGCGGCGGCTACGTCGTCGGCAACCGCACCGCGGACAAGACCGCGGTCTCCCCCTCGGCCGGCGGCACCGCGAGCCCCACCGCCGCGGCCGCCGACCCGAAGAGCCCCAACGGCTTCATGGGCACCGCCCTGACCGGTGGTCAGCAGCTCCCCGGCGGGAAGCAGGTGACCGGCCAGGAGTCGAAGATGAACTTCATGCTGCCGGCCGACTGGCAGGTCCAGAGCGACGCCAAGAACCCCGCCGACGTGCGCTACGCGGTCTCCCCGTACGCCTGCGTCGGCCACGGCAGCGGCGCCTGCACCCGCGGCCTGGTCGTGCAGAACCTCCGGGTGTTCAACGGCGGTTGGTCCGACCCGAAGTCCATGGTCCTCGGCATGGGCCAGCTGCTGTACAACGCCCGCTTCGGCTCCGACGCGCCCACGCCGCCCGAGCCGGTCAAGCAGTCCACCGTCAAGATCCAGGGCATGGACGGCTATCTGGCGCTCTGGCACGTGCCGATGTCCAGCGGTTCCTCGACCCCCGACTCCTACTGCGGCGTCCTGGAGGTGACCCCGGCCGCCGGGGCCACCACCGTGCCGGTGCTGCAGATCTGCCTGGACCAGTCCCCCGAGGCCCCGGCGCTCGCGCTGATGGACCAGATCGCCAACTCGGTGAAGATCACCCCCTGATCCGGGAACAACCGGACGAACAGCGTCCGGCGGTCGCCCCCGCCCCCCGATGATCCGTCAACGGGGGGTGCCCTTATGCTCACTAGCGGCCACCAGGTCCGCCGCCCACACGGCGGGCCCCACGCGACGCGCGGGCCACGACGAGCACGACAACAGCCGCCCCTGGGCAACCGGGCGGCCCACAACGGGGGACGGGCTGGTGGACTCCACCGAGGAACGGACGACGCACGCCGCCGGCCGACGCGGACGAGGACGCCACAGCCGGCTCCTCCCCGAGGCCCCGCACGAGCGGCGCGCCACCCGCAGCCAGTCCCGCAACGCCTCGGCCCGGCGGGCCTACCTGGCCTGCGCCGACACCACCGGCCCGCTGGAGGACGGCG
Organism: Kitasatospora sp. NPDC057692; assembly: GCF_042799475.1. Classification (NCBI taxonomy): domain Bacteria; kingdom Bacillati; phylum Actinomycetota; class Actinomycetes; order Kitasatosporales; family Streptomycetaceae; genus Kitasatospora; species Kitasatospora sp. NPDC057692. The sequence goes on from NZ_JBHVIV010000037.1 coordinate 55,127, forward strand.
AGGGCGTCGAGACCGTCCGCTACCGCAGCGCCTCCTCACTCGGCGTCAAGATCGTGCTGACGCTGCTGGTCTCCCTCAACGCGGCGGCCGGCCTGGTGTTCGTCGGCTGGCTGCTGCTGCCCTCGCACATACCCGGGCCGGGCGTCGGCTGGTCCCCCGACTGGCGGATCAACGTCGCCCGGATCTGCTTCTGCGCCGTGGTGGCCGTCGAGGTGGTGCGGCTGGTCCAGAACCTCGCGGTCTGGGTGTTCGCCTTCCGCGCCAAGGACCCGGTTCCGGTCACCGCGCGATCCGGCCTCAAGGTCGCGGTGCTCACCACGATCGTGCCGTCCAAGGAGCCGATCGCGATCGTCGAGCAGACCCTCGCCGCGATGCTGGAGATCGAGTACGACGGCGAGGTCGACGTCTGGATCCTCGACGAGGGCGACGACGACCGGGTCAAGGCCATGGCCGCCCGGCTGGGCGTGCACCACTTCAGCCGCAAGGGCCGCCCCGAGTACAACCGGGCCGAGGGCGAGTTCCGGGCGAGGACCAAGTCCGGCAACCACAACTCCTGGCGGGCCGAACACGAGCACAAGTACGACGTGGTGGCCCAGATGGACCCGGACCACGTCCCGCTGCCGTGCTTCCTGGAGCGCACCCTCGGCTACTTCCGCGACCCCGACACCGCCTTCGTCGTCGCCCCGCAGGTGTACGGCAACATGTACGACAACTGGGTCGCGCACGGCGCCTCCGTGCAGCAGTACCTCTTCTCCGGCCTGGTCGAACGCGGCGGCAACGGCATGGACGCCCCGCTGCTGATCGGCACCAACCACCTCTACCGGCCCGCCGCCTGGCAGCAGATCGGCGGCTACCAGGACTCGATCATCGAGGACCACCTCACCAGCATGCGGGTGCAGGCCACCGAGAACCCGGCCACCGGCCGCCGCTGGAAGGGCGTCTACACCCCGGACGTGCTCGCCGTCGGCGAGGGCCCGACCTCCTGGACCGACTACTTCAACCAGCAGAAGCGCTGGGCGTTCGGGATCTGGGAGATCCTGCTCAGGACCCGGCTGCGCAAGGGCATCAAGCTGCGGCTGCGCCAGCGGGTGCTGTACGGGCTGGTGCAGTTCTACTACCCGAGCGTCGCCGCGACCACCGTGCTGGGCGGCCTCGCCACCGCCGTCTACCTGGCCTGCGGAATCACCTCGATCAAGCTCGACACCGTGCTCTGGACCTCGCTGTGGGGCGCCAGCATGGGCAGCTGGTTCCTGCTCTGGCTGTGGCTGCGGCGCTTCAACCTGGCCGCCCACGAACGGCGCGAGATCGGCATGGCCGGCATGGGCCTGGCCCTGTTCGCCGGGCCGGTGTACGTCGCCGCCGCCGTCGCCGCGCTGCTGCGCCGCCCGCTCGCCTACGCGGTGACCGCCAAGGGCGACCTGCGCAGCGCCGAGCGGCTGTCGACCTTCCGGCTGCACCTGCTCTGGGCCGCCGTCGCCGCCGCGCTGCTCGGTGCGAGCTTCACCCTGCACCACGACATCTGGCTGCTCCGGTTCTGGGCCGGGCTCAGCATGTTCACCGGCATCGCGCCGCCGGTCATCTCCTTCGTCAGCGCGCGCCGGATCGCCCGGGCCGAGCGGCGGGCCGAGCGGCGGACCCCTGCCCGGCTGCCCGCCCCGCGCCGCCCGGACACCGCCGCGGCCACCGCCGGGACGCACGGCGCGGACACGGCGGCGGACGGCACCGGGGCCGACCCCGGGGCCGACCCCGGGCCGGAGCTGGCGGACCTGCTGGAGCCGGCCCCGGCCGGCGGCGGCCGGAAGGGCGGCCGCTGATGCTGCGGATCACCGTGCCCCGGCTGGTCGGCCTGCTCGCGCTCGCGCTGATGGTCAGCTACACCTTCGTGCTGGCGCCGAAGTACAACGCCCGCAACGCGCCCGCCCCGTACGCCTTCGCCGGCGCCGCGCCGACCGCGATGCCGGACTGGCTGGTCGCCGCGCTGGCCGAGCCGGCCCCGACCGCCGCCCCTACGGCCACCTCGGCCGCCACCGATCCCTCCGGCACCCCGTCCGGCGCGCCCACCGCCGCCCCGGCCCCGGCCGAACCGGCGCCGGCCCCGTTCCCGTCGCCCGGCGGCGCCTTCATGGGCATCATGACCAAGGCCGGCCCCTACGACCTCGCCCCGGTCGAGGAGTTCGCCACCGCCGTCCAGCACCGCCCGACCGTGCTGGAGTTCTCCGTCGGGTGGTGGGACAAGCAGTTCGACCGCCGGATCTTCGACACCGTGGCCGAGCGCGGCATCATGCCGATGGTCGCCTGGGAGCCCTGGGACTTCCACAAGGAGTCCAAGGTCGACAAGCTCCGCGGCGAGCAGCCCGACTACGCGCTGAGCCGCATCATCGGCGGCGAGTTCGACGCCTACATCAAGCAGTGGGCGGAGGGCGTCAAGAACCTCGGCTACCCGATCGCGCTGCGCTTCGCCCACGAGATGAACGGCTACTGGTACCCGTGGGCCGAGCAGGCCAACGGCAACCGCCGCGGCCAGTACGTCCAGGCCTGGAAGCGCGTCCACGACCTCTTCCGGCAGGCCGGCGCCGACAAGGTGGTCTGGGTGTGGAGCCCGAACATCGACTACGAGAACGCCACCCCGCTGGACTCGCTCTACCCCGGTGACGACTACGTCGACTGGATCGGCCTGTCCGGCTACTACGGCACCGTCGGCCTGGAGAAGTACGCCTCGTTCGAGCAGATCTTCGAGCCGACGCTGCGCAAGCTCCGGGCCTTCAGCCAGAAGCCCGTGGTCATCACGGAGACCGCCGCCACCGACAGCTCCGGCCAGAAGGCCCGCTGGATCACCGAGATGTTCGCCCAGCTCCCCCAGCACCCGGACATCATCGGCCTGATCTGGTACGAGGCCGTCAAGGAGGTCGACTGGCGGGTCACCGCTTCCGACGCGGCCAGCGCGGCGTACGCCGCCGGGGTCTCCGCGCCCCGGTACGCCGGGCAGTGGACCGTCCGCTCGCAGCCGCTCAGGGCCTCGCCGCCGACGGCCCCGCCGTCCGCCCCGCCGTCGCCGTCCGCCTCGGCCGCGCCGTCGCCCTCGCCGAGCGCGAAGCCCGGCACCGGGTCCACCGGCACCGGCTCCAAGCCGTCCGGCTCGGCCGGCCCGGGGAGGAAGCCGACCGCCACCAAGCCCCGGACGACCCCGCCGGCCGGCGCCGGATAGCCTCGTCCGACCGCGGGCCCCGCCGGCCCGCGGAACGCCGCCGGAGACCCCGGACGGCCCGCACAGCGCACACCAGTACCCGTCGGGAGGCGACGACCATGGCCCGCCCGTTCCCGCCCGGCCCCGGGCGCCCCCGTCCGCGCGCCTGGTGGTGGCTCGCCCCCGCCGCCCTCCTGGTGCTCTGCCTCTGCGCCGTGCTGATCCCGCGCGAGGGCTCCCCCTCGACCGCGGCCGTCGCCCCGCCCCCGGCCCCGCCGCCACTGAGCTCGGCCGAGCCCGGCGAGCTGTGCTCCACCGCGCAGAACCGCTACCCCTCGCAGCCGGTGGACTCCGGGCGCTACATCATCAACCCCAACGAGTGGAACGCCACCGGCGGTCTGTGCATCCGCGGCGGCTCCGACAGCACCGCCTTCGCCGTCACCCGCAGCGCGATCGCCCGCGGCAACCTCACCGACCCGGCCCGCGGCCCCGGCGCCTACCCGCACATCAGCACCCCGGTCGGCGGCGACGGCGTCAGCCCGCTGCCCGTCGCCGTCGACAACCTGCGGTACGCCACCAGCAGCTGGCGCACCACCCAGGTCGACGGCGGCATCTGGAACGCCTCCTACGACCTCTGGTACAGCACCACCCGGGGCAGCTGCTCCTTCACCGAGAGCGCCGAGGTGATGATCTGGCTGCGCGGCAGCGGCACCTCGCCGTTCGGCAGGCAGTCCGGCGAGCTGCGCACCGGCGGCCAGTCCTACCGGGTGTACGAGGCGCCGAAGAAGAGCAGCCACACCCTGATCACCTACGAGTCGGCCTCCGCCACCAACGCCGTCACCGATCTCGACCTGCGCGCCTTCACCCGCGACGCGGTCCAGCGCGGCTACGTCCCGGCCGGCTCCTACCTGTGCGCCGTCCAGGCCGGCTTCGAGATCTGGGAGGGCGGCGCGGGCCTCAGCACCGACGCGTTCTCCTTCGACGTCGCCGCGGGCCGCCCCAGCGGCGCGATCACCTCCGCGGTGCCCGGCTCCTGCCTGGACAGCCGGGTGGCCGGCGATCCGGCCGCGGTCGGCGCCGCGACCTGCGACGGCTCCGCGGCCCAGACCTGGACCATGGGCGAGGACGGCTCCGTCGGCCAGGCCGCACGCTGTCTGGAGGACCCGGACATCGGCTTCCCGGTCCTGACCGGCTGCACCCGCCGGCCCGACCAGCGCTGGCGCACCACCGGCGCCGGGCAGCTGCGGAACGAGGGCACCGGACAGTGCGTGGAGAACCCGCCCGTCGGCCCCACCGGCACCGGCGCGGGCTCCCAGCAGGTGCGCATGCGGCTGTGCGCCGCGCGCCCCGCGCAGGAGTGGCACGCGCCCGTCTGACGGGCGCCCGAAACCCCGGCAGCTTATCGCACCCGACCCCCGACACGCAGCGGCGCGACACTACATGTGGTGCTTCGTCTGACGGACGGCACTAGATGTATGCTCACTCCTGCTGTCGACGCAGGGGAACCCGGTGCGATTCCGGGACTGCCCCGCAGCGGTGTGCGGCCGCCTCCCCAGGCGCGCCACGAGTCCGAGTACCTGCCGACGGCGGTGCCGACGCCTCCCCGCAGGGGCCATGGCACCAGCACCACCTTCCGGGCCTCGCGGGCGGGCCGGGGACGACACACGCGCGACGCCTACGGGTCCGCGCGGCGTTCTCCCCTGCCCCGAACGGCCCGGCCCGAGCCACCGCCGTCGACCGCCGCCAGGAGAGAGCGCCTTGACCACCGCTGCCTCAGCCACCCTGCCCGCCCAGGGTTCCAGCTCCGCCCCCGCCGACCCGACGGTCTCCGACCCCGGCGGTGCGCTCCTGCGCCTCCTGACCGACCGCAGCGCCGACCTCCCCCAGGTCGACCCCGGCCACGTCGCCGCCGCCGCGCTCCGCGGCCGCCACGCCGGCTCCGACTTCGCCGAGCTGCGCGGGCTGGCCGTCGACGCCGCCGCGTCGATGATCGCCGAGGACCCCCAGTACTCCAAGCTCGCGGCCCGCCTGCTGGCGCTGGAGATCGTGGACGAGGCGGCGGGCCAGGGCGTGGTCTCGTTCTCCACCTCGATCGCGGTCGGCCACGCCGAGGGCCTCATCGGCGACACCACCGCCGCCTTCGTCGCCAAGCACACCTCCGCCCTGGACGCCCTGATCGACCCCCGGGGCGACGACCGCTTCGAGTACTTCGGCCTGCGCACCGTGCAGTCCCGGTACCTGCTGCGCCACCCGATCACCCGCAAGGTCGTCGAGACCCCGCAGCACTTCCTGCTCCGCGTCGCCTGTGGCCTGGCGGTCGGCGACACCGAGCAGTCGGTCGCGGAGGTCGCCGAGCTGTACCGCCTGATGAGCCGGCTGGAGTACCTGACCTCCTCGCCGACCCTCTTCAACTCCGGCACCCGCCACCCCCAGATGTCCAGCTGCTACCTGCTGGACTCCCCGCTGGACAACCTGGACTCGATCTACTCGCGCTACGCGCAGATCGCCCGGCTGTCCAAGCACGCCGGCGGCATCGGCCTGTCCTACTCCCGGATCCGCTCGCGCGGCTCGCTGATCCGCGGCACCAACGGCAAGTCCAACGGCATCGTGCCGTTCCTGCGCACCCTCGACTCCTCCGTCGCCGCCGTCAACCAGGGCGGCCGCCGCAAGGGCGCGGCCTGCGTCTACCTGGAGACCTGGCACGCGGACATCGAGGAGTTCCTGGAGCTGCGCGACAACACCGGTGAGGAGGCCCGCCGCACCCACAACCTCAACCTGGCGCACTGGATCCCGGACGAGTTCATGCGCCGGGTCAACGCCAACGCGGACTGGTCGCTGTTCTCCCCCGCCGACGTCCCCGAGCTGGTCGATCTGTGGGGCGCGGAGTTCGACGAGGCCTACCTCAAGGCCGAGCTGGCCGGCAAGGCCGTGCGCACCATCCCCGCGCAGACCCTGTACGCCCGGATGATGCGCACCCTGGCGCAGACCGGCAACGGCTGGATGACCTTCAAGGACGCCTCCAACCGCGCCGCCAACCAGACCGCGCTGCCGGGCCGCACGGTGCACAGCTCCAACCTCTGCACCGAGATCCTGGAGGTCACGGACGACTCCGAGACCGCCGTCTGCAACCTCGGCTCGGTCAACCTCGGCGCCCACGTCGCCGACGGCGCGTCGGCCGACGACCTGCTGAACGCGCTGGACTGGGAACGCCTGGACGCCACCGTCCGCACCGCCGTCACCTTCCTCGACCGCGTGGTGGACATCAACTTCTACCCGACCCCCGAGGCCGGCGCCTCCAACTCGCGCTGGCGCCCGGTGGGCCTCGGCGTGATGGGGCTGCAGGACGTCTTCTTCAAGCTGCGGATCGACTTCGACTCCGCCGAGGCCGCGCGGCTGTCCACCCTCATCGCCGAGCGCATCATGCTCACCGCGTACGAGCGCTCCGCCGACCTGGCCGAGCAGCTGGGCCGCCACGAGGCCTACGGCGAGACCCGCGCCGCCCGCGGCGAGCTGCACATCGACCACTTCCCGAGCGCCGCGCCCGAGTGGGCCGACCGCTGGGCGGCGCTGCGCACCCGGATCGCCACCACCGGCCTGCGCAACTCGCTGCTGCTCGCGATCGCGCCGACCGCGACCATCGCGTCCATCGCCGGCGTGTACGAGTGCATCGAGCCGCAGGTGTCCAACCTGTTCAAGCGCGAGACCCTCTCCGGCGAGTTCCTCCAGGTCAACCCGTACCTGGTGCGCGACCTCAAGGAGCTGGGCGTCTGGGACCAGCAGACCCGCGACGCGCTGCGCGACGCCAACGGCTCGGTGCAGGAGCTCGGCTGGCTGCCCGAGGAGATCCGCTCGCTGTACCGCACCGCCTGGGAGCTGCCGCAGCGCGCGCTGATCGACCTGGCCGCGGCCCGCATGCCGTACATCGACCAGAGCCAGTCGCTGAACCTGTTCATGGCCGCGCCGACCATCGGCAAGCTCAGCTCGATGTACGCGTACGCGTGGAAGGTCGGTCTGAAGACCACCTACTACCTGCGCTCGCGCCCGGCCACCCGGATCGCCCAGGCCGCCTCGGGCACCGCCCGCGCCGCCGCGCCGGTGCCCGTGAACACGCCGACCCTCACCCCCGAGGAAGAGGCCGCGCTGGCCTGCTCCCTGGAGAACCCCGAGTCCTGCGAGGCCTGCCAGTAATGTCCGACGACGACCGCAAGATGCTGCTCGACCCCGGCTTCGAGCTGACGCTGCGCCCGATGCGCTACCCGTCGTTCTACGACCGGTACCGCGACGCGATCAAGAACACCTGGACCGTCGAGGAGGTGGACCTGCACTCCGACGTCGCCGACCTGGCGAAGCTCAGCGAGGGCGAGCGCCACCTCATCGGCCGACTGGTCGCCTTCTTCGCCACCGGGGACTCGATCGTCTCCAACAACGTGGTGCTGAGCCTGTACAAGCACATCAACTCCCCGGAGGCGCGGCTCTACCTGAGCCGGCAGCTGTTCGAGGAGGCCGTACACGTCCAGTTCTACCTGACGCTGCTGGACACCTACCTGCCCGACCCGGAGGACCGCAACGCGGCCTTCGCCGCGGTGGAGAACATCCCCTCCATCCGCCAGAAGGCCCAGTTCTGCTTCAAGTACATGAACGCGGTCGACCACATCGACTCGCTGCAGACCAAGGAAGACCGGCGGGCATTCCTGCTGAACCTGATCTGCTTCGCGGCGTGCGTCGAGGGCCTGTTCTTCTACGGCGCGTTCGCGTACGTGTACTGGTTCCGGAGCCGGGGCCTGCTGCACGGCCTGGCGACCGGCACCAACTGGGTGTTCCGCGACGAGTCCATGCACATGGACTTCGCGATGTCGGTGGTCGACACCGTCCGCGAGGAGGAGCCCGACCTCTTCGACGAGGAGATGGCCAAGCAGGTCACGGAGATGCTGGAGGAGGCCGTCGAGGCCGAGCTCCAGTTCGCCCAGGACCTGTGCGGTGACGGCCTCCCCGGCATGAACACCGAGTCGATGCGGGAGTATCTCCAGGCTGTGGCCGACCAGCGCCTGGCCCGTCTGGGCCTGCCGATCCGGTACGGCTCGACGAACCCGTTCGGCTTCATGGAGCTCCAGAACGTCCAGGAGCTGACCAACTTCTTCGAGCGCCGGGTGTCGGCCTACCAGGTCGCCGTCGAGGGCTCGGTCTCCTTCGACGACGAGTTCTAGAGATAGAAGACGACAAAGAGGTGCCCCGCGCGGCCACAGCCGTGCGGGGCACCTCTGTTTCTTCAGCCGGTCGGAAACTCCCCACCCTTGACCCCGGCCACGAAGGACGCCCAGGCATCAGCCTGGAAGACCAGCGCAGGCCCGCCCGGATCCTTCGAGTCCCGCACCGGCACGACCTCCGCCGTGTCGAGCGCCACCTCGACGCACTCACTCTGTGCACCTGAATACGAAGACTTGCGCCACTCACCTGGCGAGAACTCGCTCACGATCTAGACCTCCTCACTCGCGATGCGCTCGATGAGCGCGATCGATTCCTTGCGGGGCAATGACTCCGCCAGAGCACGGCGGAACAGGTTCGCGTACTTGAAGACTTCGCCCGGTTCCTCGATGTACAGAGTGCTGAGAAGGCTGTCGACGTACACCACGTCCGTCTCGGCCACCTCCGGAAAGCTGAGGATGGTGACCGGTCCGAAGAGTGCAGCGTGGATCTCCGACGCCTCCGGCAGAATCTGGACGTTGATGTTGGGGCTCTCAGCAGACTCCGCGAGAGATCGAAGCTGCTCGCGCATGACCGATCGACCGCCGACCTGGTGCCTGAGCGCTGATTCCGAGAGCACGGCCCAGACCCTCATCGGCGCCTCTCTCGCCAGGACCGAGCGACGCTCCTGACGGACCTTCGTCAGGATCTCGATCTGATCCGGCGCCGCGTCCTCTATCTGCGCCCTCACAACGGCCCTGGTGTAGTCCTCGGTCTGCAAGATCCCAGGCACCAGAAGGGTTTGGATGCTGTACATGTCCGACGCATCGGACTCCAGCGCGATGTAATCGGCGTACAGAGGCGACAAGGTCTCCGAGTACCGGTCCCACCATCCACGAAGGCGGCCTTCACGCGACAGGGTCTCCATCCGCCCCCTGGACTCCGGGTCCGTCACTCCATAGAGGTCGAGCAGCAGCCGAAGATCCACCAATCGAATCCCCGACTGTGCAGCCTCAATGCGACTGATCTTGCTCTCTGCGCACGCCAGATGCCGAGCCGACTGGGCCAGCGTCAGATTGGCATCTACCCGTAGTTCCTTGAGCATTCGGGCAAGCCTCCGCTGCCGAACCGTCGGGTTCCTGTTCACGGGCATCGTCGCGGCCTCCCACTTCTGTGAGCTGCCAGTCTGCCTCCCCGCTGCAGCGACAACAATCTTTGACCGCTTTCAAAGTAGGGACTTGCACTTTGGAAGCCCCCAAGAGCATGCTACTCAACGTAGTCCGCCAGTCGACACGTTGTGATGGCGGCGGGCGATTCACCGGGCATCCCCATGCCTGCTTCAGCTGCCGTCACCCAGACCGACCAGAGGTGGCTCCGCCATGCCTGAAACCGTCTCCCCCACCCCCGCCGAGCGGACCTGCTGGCTGCCCCGGCACCGCAAGTCGCCCCGCCTCGCCCGTCAGGAGCTCCGCTCCTTCCTCCTCCCCCTCCCCTCCGGCGAACTCCTCCTCCCCAGCGGCGAACTGCTGGTCAGCGAGCTCGTCACCAACGCCGTCCAGCACGCCCGCACCCCCCGGGACCGGCTGATCTACGTCCGCTTCCACCTCTCCTCCGGCCTCACCCTCCGGATCGAAGTGCACGACGCGGACAACGAGAAGCCCGCCCTCCGCGCCGCCTCCGACTCCGACGAGGCCGGCCGAGGCCTGCTCCTCGTCCGCGAGTTGGCGACCCAGTGGGGCTGCTGCCCGCGCATCGGCGGCGTCGGCAAGTTCGTCTGGTGCCACCTCTCCCCCGACCCGGCCGCCGCGTGAGCGTCGTCCGGGCCGGGATCTCGGGCATCGTGCTGCCCACCGTCTTCCCGAGCCTCGACCACGCGCTGCCCGTCCTCTGGGAGCGCGTCCGCCCGCTACCGATCCGCGCGGCCCACCGCGACTTCATCCGCATCTGCATCGGCCCGGGCGGCGGCGACGGCATCGCCCGCTGCCTCGCCCGGGGCGGCCTCTGGAGCGTCACCCTCTACGTCGGCGAACTCACCAGCTGGACCGCCCACCCGATCACCATCACCACCCACCACCCGTGAACTCCCCCGCACGGCCACGGCCGTGCGGGGGCGCCACGAAGAGGTACAGCCGCCCGGAACCCCGCCCATCGAATCCGCCTTCCGCCGCACCCGGCGATCACACCGGGTGCGGCGGATTGGCGAGGTCCACTGGCGGACACCCCCCGGTCCGGCGAGGCCACTTGAAAGCCCGGGGTGTACGCCAGGAACAGGAAGGGCGATCGTCACGTAGGCGTGACGTCACGCTCTGAAGTGGCCACTGGTGGAAGTTGCTGGAGGTTTACTGCTCGAAGCCTCCACATGACTAACGTTCCAGTCCCCGCCGGACCACCCCTGCTGAACCTGACAGGCCGAACCGAACCCGGGGAGGGCGCAGGCCGAGCCTGCGCCCTCCCCGGCTCACTGCCCGACCGGATCCCGGAAGACCGATGATCGAAGCGATTCTCTCCTCAGCTCCAGCTCTCTACCCCGTCTTCGCCGTGCTCGGCCTGGGCCTCGGGACCATGGCTCTGTGGCAAGCCCGGTCCAGGCAGTGGCCGATGGTCGCCACGGTTCTCTGGGGACTGTCGCTGGCAGGAGAGGTCGCGGCAACACTGACCCCGACCACCACCGGGTCGTCCGGGAAACCGACGTGCTCGATCGGCACCGGAGTCTGGGAGACGGCCACCACTCCGCAGGGACTGATGAACATCGCCCTGTACGTGCCGCTCGCCCTCTTCGCCACACTGGTCCTACGTCGGCCACTGACCGTCCTCGCGGCGTGCGTGGTGCTATCCGCCGTGACCGAGGTCTGCCAGACCCTGCTGGGAACCGGCCGCTCCTGCGACGCCGCGGATCTCGTCGACAACGCATTCGGTGCGCTCATCGGCACGGTTGCCGCGGGCGTCTGGTTGTGGCTCCGCCGCCACAGGCCTCTGATCGGACGTCGGGACGGCCTCCACGGCCTCGCCACAGCCGGCACCGGCCTCGCGGCCGTGACGGCCGTCATCTGGCTGTACGTACCGCTCCATCACGATGCGGCGGGCTTCAACGCGCACTCCGCGGCCGACGAGACCGAGATACCCCAGCACATCGCCGCCCAGCTCTTCGGCCCCGGCACCCTGCTGCAGACCACCCGCCTGACCACCATCCCCGAAAGGCCCACCGAGCCGATCCTCGACGCCACCACCGACCGCGGCCAATTCCGGATCGAGTGGCCCACCGGACGCCTTCTCAACAGCGCCTCGGCCAACAGTCAGATCGACCCGGGGCCGCTCACCCGGGACCAGGTCCTCAAGGTCGGCACCGACTTCGCGGCGACCTGGTTCTCCGACCTCACGCGGGCCGTGACTCCGACTCTGACCTCCACCGACACGGCGGGTGGCGCCTACATGATCACCTACCGCCGGTACAACGCCGACAACGTCCTGATGCCCATGCGCCTGGACATCACGGTCTCCACCTCCGGCCGGGTCATGGCGTCATCCGCACGCTGGGACGCCGACCCCCAGTTGCCTCAACCCACCGTCACCGCCGACACCGCCAAGCAGCGGGCCGTCGCTTCCGTGCCGGGATCCCGCGCGGACACCACCTTCCTCCTGGCGAAGCAGATCGACGGACAGTGGCGGCCCTGCTGGGTGGTCAACCTCATCAAGCCCGGCGAGGCTCAAAGCTCGGGCAGGGTCGAGTTCATCGACGCCGTTACCGGGCAGTCCGTGGCACACCAGGGGTGAGTGCGCCATCGACAGGCTGCTGATGGTGAGCGGCCCCACCCCCTCCCCGCCCGGCGGTCGCACCGGGCGGGGTGGGGGTGGGCGTCCGGGTGAACTCGGGGGCGGACCTGGCGGAATGTGTCCATGTGCGATCGGTTCCCGACTACGGTCCGGCCACGACCGATCGAAAGGGGATGCACCATGGCCACCGGGGTCCTGGACTACGAGAGCGACGCCATCGTCCAGCTGATGAGCATCACGGAGGACGACTGGACCGAGCAGGAGCTCAAGGACGCCCTCCAGCGGGCCATCATGCTGGAGCTCTCCACCATCCCGCCCTACGCCACCGCGCTCTGGTCGATCCTGGACCGGGACGACGACGAGCCGGTGTTCCACGGCATCAAGGAGATCGTCTTCGACGAGATGTCCCACTTCGGCCTGGTCTGCAACATGCTCACCGCCATCGGCGGCACCGTCCACCTCACCGACCCGGCCACCGTCCCCAAGTACCCCGGCGAGCTGCCCGGCGGCGTCAATCCCGGGCTGGAGGTGTTCCTCAGCGGGTTGAGCCGTGAGTCGGCCGACCTGTTCGCCCGCATCGAGAAGCCCGAGCACCCGCTCGCGTTCGCCCGTGACGGCAACACCATCGGCGCCTTCTACCAGCGGATCGCCGACGTCTTCCCCAGGTTCGCCGGCCTCCTCCACGACCGCAACCAGGTCACCTTCCCGCTCGGGTCGACGCACGGCGCCGGCAACGACATCGTTCCGCTGACCACGCTCCCCGCGGTCCTGCACGCCATCGAGATCATCAAGGCCCAGGGCGAGGGCACGGCCGCCTCCCCCGAGAACCCCTTCCCCGGCGAGCCCGGCGAACTCGCCCACTACTACACCTTCAAGGAGATCGCCGAGGGACGCCGGCTCGTCTTCGACGAGGCGACGCAGAAGTTCGTGTGCAACGGCCCCGAGGTGCCGCTGCCCGCCAACTCCCCGGTCGGCCGGGTCCCCGGGGGCGGCTGGGCCAACGACCCCCGCAACGCTCCCGACCAGCCGACGGCCGTCCTCCTGCACGAGTTCAACCAGCACTACAGCGACATGCTGCGCGCGCTCGAACAGGCCTGGAGCGTCCCCTCCGGCCAGGGCGCCGGCCCGGTCGTCGCGGCGCGGACCCTGATGGGCAAGATGCGCACCTCCGCCCAGAAGATCAACGCCGTCAGGCTCCCCGCCGACCCCCGCTTCACCTACGGCCCGGAGTGGCTGTTCGTCGCGCCCTGACGCCGCGGGCCCGCCGCCGGCTCAGCCCTTGACCGAGCCGGCGGTGAGCCCCTGGGCGAGGTAGCGCTGGAGGAACTGGTAGACCACGATCACCGGCAGCGAGGTGACCAGCGCACCGGCCGCGAACAGGCCGTAGTTCTGGTCCTGCTGGCCGGAGATGATCCCGTAGAGGCCGACCGCCACCGTCTTGGACTCGTTGGAGGTCAGGAAGATGCCGGCCAGGATGACGTCGTTCAGGGCGGTGGTCAGCGAGAGGATCCCGATCACCACCAGCATCGGTGCGGCCAGCGGCAGGATCAGCCGGAAGAAGATCTGCGCGTGCCCGGCCCCGTCCACCCTGGCGGCCTCGTCGATCTCCTTCGGGATGGTGTCCAGGTACCCCTTCATCAGCCAGGTGTTCACCCCCATCGACCCGCCCAGGTACACCAGGAGCAGCCCCCAGGGCGTGTCCAGGCCGATCGCCGGCAGCACGTCGCCGACCTCGGCGAACAGCAGGTAGAGCGAGACGACCGCGAGGAACTGCGGGAACATCTGCGCCAGCAGGACGGTGAGCAGCCCCACCCGCCGGCCCCGGAAGCGGAACCGGGAGAACGCGTACGCGGAGCAGACCCCGAGCAGCACGTTGAGCACGGCGAAGCTGCCGCAGATCAGCGCCGTGTTGAGCAGCCAGCGGCCGAACGGGTACTGCTCGTCGGTGAACAGCGCCGTGAAGTTGGCGAAGGAGGCGTGCTCGGGCAGCAGCGTGGAGGACTGCAGGGTGCCGAGCGGGTTGAGCGCGGCGGAGAACACGAAGAGCAGCGGGAACAGCGCGAAGCAGACGGCGAGGACGGCGACCAGGTGCCGCCAGCCGAACCGGCGCAGCCATCGGGCGGTGGTGGTCATGCGTTCAGCTCCTCAAGGGCCCGGGTGCGGCGGAAGCCCACCAGGGTGATCAGGCCGACCAGCAGGAAGATGAAGATCGACAGGGCGGCGGCGAAGCCGTACTGGGCGCCCTGCCCGCCGAAGGCCACCCGGTAGGTGTAGCTGATCAGGATGTCGGTGGAGCCGGCCGCACCTCCGGCGCCGTCGAACGGGCCGCCGCCGGTGAGCAGTTGGACGGCGTTGAAGTTGTTGAAGTTGAAGGCGAAGGAGGAGATCAGCACGGGCGAGGCGGCCACCAGCAGCAGCGGGAAAGTGACCGCCCGGAAGGCGGTCCACGGCCCCGCGCCGTCGATCCGGGCGGCTTCGTTCAGCTCGGCGGGCATCGACTGGAGCACCCCGGTGCAGATCAGCAGCATGTTGGGGAAGCCGAGCCACAGACTGGTCAGGACGACTGCGAAGCGCGCGCTCCAGGTGTCGCCGAGCCAGTCGATCCGGGTGTGCAGCAGCTGGTTGAGCAGCCCGAAGTCCCGGTTGTACATGCTCTGCCAGATCAGGATGCCGATGAACGCGGGCATCGCGTACGGCAGCAGCAGGAGCGAGCGGTAGGCCCGCTGACCGCGCAGCCGCGGGTGGTGCAGGGTGAAGGCGAGGCCGAGGCCGAGCGCAAAGGAGGCGCCGGTGGAGAGCGCGGCGAAGCCGAAGGTCCAGGCGAGCACGCCGAGGAAGGGGCCGCGCACGGCCGGGCTGGTGAGCACGTCGGTGAAGTTGGCGAAGCCGACGGTGCGGTGCCAGCCGGTGGGCAGGGTCCGGCCGGAGCCGTCGTCGGCGGTGAACCGGCCGTCCCCGGCGCGGTAGACGGTGCCGGTGCGGGTGTCGGTGAGGGTGTCGGCCCGGCCGTCGTGGACCAGGGCGGGCCGGGCGGTGGTGGCCGAGGAGAGTCCCTGGCCGATCACGAAGCCGCCGTCCACCGGGACCCTCAGCTCCTTCAGCTCCTGGGCGCGGCCGTTGACCTGGCCCAGGGTGAGGATCCGCAGGCCCGGGGCGGCGGTCACCCGGCCGTCGGGCGCGGTCACCGTGCCGGCCGGGGCGGGGGCCAGGCCGCGCGCGGTGCCGGCCTCGGTGCGGCCGGTCGCCGGGTCGGTGAGCAGCAGGACGAGCGGGCCGCCGGCCTGTTCGGTGGCGACGGTGAGCGTGTACGAGGCGCCGTCGGGGACGGGCTCCACCGAGTTGTCGACCAGGGTGCGGACGGCCTGGTCCTTGGTGAGCAGGTGTCCGTCCCCGTAGTCGGTGAAGGAGACCGCGACGATGTGGAGCACGGGGTAGACCACGAAGGCCAGGAAGAGCACGGTGGCCGGCCACAGGTACTTGGCGGCGAGCCGGCGGGGCGAGAGGTAGATCCAGAAGGTGGCCGCGGTCCCGGCGGCGAGGACGCCGAGGCCGGCCCAGTGGCCGGCCCCGTAGAGCTCGGGCGCGGCGAACAGGGCGAGTGCGGCGACCCCGGACAGCAGGGCGAGCTTCACCAGTTGCGCGGTCAGGGCGCCGGCCCGGCGGGGCGGGCGGATCGGGGCGTCGGCGGGGCGGGCCGGACGCCTGCTGTCCTGAAGGGTGGGGGAGGTCATGGGGATGGTCCCTGGTCCGTCCGGGAGGGGCGCGGGGCGCCGGGGGGTGTCAGTGGCCGGCGCCGAGGGCGGCGCGGATGGCCTCGCCGGCCTGGCGCATGGTCTCGGCCGGGTCGGCGCCGGCCACGATGCTCGCCTCGGCCTGGCCGAGCGGGCCCCAGATCGCGTTCATCGCGGGGACGGTCGGCAGCGGCTGCCCGGCCTCGCCCGCGGCCGCGAAGGCGCCGATGTCCGGGTCGCCGGCACTGGCCTTGGCGAGCGCCGAGGTCAGCGCGGGCGGCTCCGGCGAGGCCTGGTAGAGCGCCAGCTGGCCCTCCTCCGAGCCGACCGCGCGCAGCAGGAACTCCTGGGCCAGCGGCCGGTTCTTCGCCTTGGCGGAGAGGTAGAACGCCTGCACGCCGATGAACGGGCGGGCCTGCCCCTTGCCGGCCCAGCCGGGCACCGCGGAGATCGCGTACGGCAGGCCGGCCTGCTTGACCTGCCCGAGCGCCCACGGCCCGGCCACCAGGTAGGGCGACTTGCGCCCGGTGAACAGCGAGATGGCGTTGGTGTCCACCGAGCGGTTGAACAGCCCGGTGCCCTTCTCCCCGTACTGCTTGAACAGCTCGCCGGCCGCGATCGAGCCGGGGCCGCCGACCCCGAGGTCCGCGGTGTCCCAGCCGCCGTCGGGCTTGGCGCCGAACAGGTAGCCGCCGGCCGAGGTGAACAGCGGCTGCAGGGCGTAGGCGTTGCCCTGCTGGCCGATCGGCAGCGCCAGCGGGACCTCGGCCTTCCCGGCCCGGACGGCCTCCTGGGCGGTACCGGCCAGGTCCTCGAAGGTGGCGGGCGCGGCCGGGGCCAGTTCGGTGTTGCGGAACAGCACCAGGGTCTCGGTCGCGTACGGCAGGCCGTACTGCTGCCCGCCCTGGGCGACGGCCGCCAGGGCGGCGGGCTGGAACAGCGCCTTCTGCTGCGCGGTCAGCGGGACGGGGGCGACCGTGCCGTTCTGCACCAGGTTGCCGAGCCAGTCGGAGGCGCCGACCACGAGGTCGGGGCCCTTGCCCGCGTTGGTGGCGGTGACGTACGACTGCTGGGTGTTGACGGACTGCGGGGTGATGGTGACCTTGACGCCCTGCTCCTTGCCGAAGCGCTCGGCGAGCGGCTGCAGGGCGGCGGCCTGCTGGGTCTGGGCCCAGATCACCAGGTCGCCCTCGGCGGCGCCGACCGGCGGGGCGGTCGCCGTGCCGTCCGCGGCGGCGGTGCCGCCGGCGGGCGCGGGACCGGCGGAGGGGGTGGTGCCGCCGCAGGCCGTGACCAGCAGGGCTAGCAGGCCGAGGGCGGCGGTTGCGCGGGGGCGGGGGATCCGGTGGCGCATGGTCCGAGACTCCTTCGTCCGGGAGGGGTGCGGGGGCGGGTCGCGGGTGGTTGGTCGCGGGGGGGCGGGTCGCGGGGGTGGGGGGGCGCGGCGCGCGGGTCAGATGCCGTCCGCCGGCCGGTGCCAGCGGTCGACGGTGAGGTCGAGCCGGGTGTCGCGGTCGACCCGCAGCGGGTGCAGCACCCGCCGGCCGTCGGCGTCGACGGCGTCCAGGCCCCAGCCGCGCGAGATCCCACCGTCGAAGCCGGTGCCGCGCGGCACGGCGATCCGGCCGCGGAACCGGCCCGGGCCGGCCGGGGCGCAGGGCAGCGGGCCGAACATCACCGGGGCGTCGTCCGGGGTGTCCGGCGGGACGGTCACGACGACCTCCAGCACCGGGTGGGCGGGCAGCTCCGGGTCGACCGCGACCTCGGTGGCCGCGGCCAGCCCGTGGGCCCGGACGGTGACCGCCGTCCGCCCGGCGGCCAGCGGGAGCAGCCCGCCGTGCGGCGAGACGGCCGCCACCTCGGGGCGCTCGACCCGGTAGCCGGCCTCCAGCGCGGTGTACCGGACGCCGTCGGCGCGGACCGCGACCGGGTTGACGGCGCTCCAGGTCTCGCCGGGCGCCAGCAGGATCTCGGGCTCGACGGTGAGCGAGCGCACCGGCGAGGGCGCGCCGAACAGGTGCAGCAGCGCGTGCCGGGCGCGCGGACGCCAGGCCTCCTCGTGGTGCGGCGCGGCCGGGTCCTCGTAGTAGAGCAGGTCGGCGCCGGAGGTGTAGCCGGCCTCGTCGACCAGCCGGCCGGCCAGCTCGCGGGCGGGCCGGGCCATGATGAGCCCCTCCCGGCCGCCGATGTCCAGCCAGATCCGCCGTGGTCCGCGTCGCCGGTACCGCTCGTGCACCACCCGCTCGCCGAGGCCGTCCGGGTCGACGTGGGCGAGGAACGGGGAGAGGACGGCGGCCAGGCCGAAGACCTCGGGGCGGCGGAAGGCGATGTGGTACGTGACCAGGCCGCCCATCGAGGAGCCCATCAGCGCGGTGTGCCCGGGGCCTCGCCTGGTCCGGTAGCGGGCGTCGATGAACGGTTTGACCTCGTCGGTCAGGAAGGCCTCGTAGCGGTGGCCCTTCAGCGGGGTGCCGGGGGTCCGCCAGTACTCGGCGACGTGCGAGTACTCGACGCCCCGGTCGGCGCCGGCGTTGGGCACGGCGACCGCGATCAGCTCGGGTATCAGCCCCTCGGCGTACAGCGCCTCCAGCGTCCGGTCCACCGCCCAGGTGGGCCGCTGCCCCTGGTCGAAGACCTGCTGGCCGTCGTGGAGGTAGAGGACCGGGTAGTCGGCGTCCGGCCGGTCGTCGTAGCCGGGCGGCAGGTGGACCAGCAGGTCCCGTTCGTTGCCGAGCCGCTCGGAGCGGAAGCCGGGGATCCGCTCGATCCGGCCGCGCGGGGCGGTCCGGCCGCCCGGGGCGCTGCCGTCCTGCCGGGCGGTGCCGTCCTGCGCGGCGGCCCAGGCGGTGTCGGCGCTCATCGGGCCACCGACCAGACGTGCACGGCCGGGCCCTCGCAGGGCAGGTCGCGGCCGGGGACCAGCTGCGGCCCGCCGAGCAGGTGGGTGGCGTGCCACTCGCCCGCCACCGGCGGGTGGTCGGCCCGGCTGATCTGCACCAGGATCCGCTCCCGCTCGTCCTCCCGCTCGAACAGCAGGACGTCGCCCTCGGCGACCAGCCAGCGCAGTCCGCCGCCGGTCAGCGCGCTGTGGCTGCGGCGCAGCCGGACCAGGTCGCGGTAGGTGCGCCAGGTGTGCTGGTCCCAGGCGGACTCGTCCCAGGGGAACGGCTTGCGGCCCTCCTCCAGGCCCTCCCCCAGGACGCCGACCTCGTCGCCGGAGAACACCATGGGGATGCCGGGCAGGGTGAACAGCAGCGCCGCGCCGAGCAGTTGGCGCTCCGGACCGGCGAAGGTCCGGAACCGGGCGGTGTCGTGCGAGTCCAGCAGGGTCAGGTTGTGGGCGCGGCTGCGCCAGGGCAGCGCGGCGCCGAAGGCCGTCATGGTGGCGCGCACCCGGGCGGCGTCGTAGTCGGGGATCGGCCCGGGGACGGCCCAGAAGTCCTTCTGGTCGTGCTTCTCGACGAGCCAGCTCCAGACCGGCCGGGTGAATCCGGCGTAGCTCATGGTGCCCTGCCAGCCGTCGCCGGCCAGCGCGAGCGAGGCGTCGTGCTGGTGCTCGGCGAGCAGGACGGCGTCGGGGTTGGCGGCCCGGACGGTGGCCGCGGTGGTGGTGGCGACCAGGTGGTTGAGCTCGACGTCGCCGCGGCGGCCGGCCATCTGCGCCACGTCGACCCGCCAGCCGTCCAGGTGGTAGGGCGCGCCGAGGTACTTGGCGATCACCGAGTCGGGGCCCTCGTAGAGGCGGCGGCGCAGTTCGGCCGAGCGGTGGTCGAAGGTCGGCAGGGTGCGCACGCCGAGGAAGGTCGCGTAGTCGTCCGGGCCGCCGTCGCCGAAGAAGTAGAAGCCGGCCTCGGGGCTCGTCGGGTCGGCCTGGGCGGTGCGGAACCAGTCGTGCCGGTCGCCGGAGTGGTTGAGGGTGATGTCGCCGATCACCTTGATGCCGCGCCGGTGCGCCTCGGCGGTGAGGGCGATCAGCGCCTCGTCGCCGCCGAGCGCCGGGTCGACCCGGTCGAAGGAGACGGCGTCGTAGCGGTGGTTGGAGCGGCCCTCGAAGAACGGGGTCAGATAGATCACCGTGGCGCCGAGCCGCTGGATGTGGTCGATCTTGCGCACCACGCCCCAGAGGTCGCCGCCGTACATCTGCTGGAGGGCCTCGGCGTCGCCGGTGCGCAGCGGGGTGTCCCAGTCGGCCGGGCGGGCCCAGGCGGCGAGCGGGGCCTCGCCGGAGCGGTGGTAGCGGTCCGGGAAGATCTGGTAGACCACCGCGCCGGCGGCCCAGGCGGGCGGGGCGGGGTGGGTGGTGAGGCGGAAGTCGGTGGCGTCGGGCAGGTCGTGGTCGCGCAGGCCGGCGGCGGTGAGCCAGCGCCCGCCGTCGGGGGTGTGCAGCCAGAACCGGTAGTTCATCTCCGGGTTGACCATCTCCAGGACGGCCCGCCACCAGGTGGCCCCGGTGTCGTCGACGCGGTCGACGGCGGCGGCCGTGAAGTGCGGCTCGCCGTCCGGCACGGAGCGCAGGAACACCCGCTCGACGTCCTGTCCGGCGGGCACCCTGACCAGCAGGTCGACGTGCTGCCCGAGGCGCGGGGCGAGGTCGCCGACGTACCGCGCGGACCCGTCGTGGTGCGGCTCGTGGCGGGCGGCGAGGCGGTGGCTGCTGGACGGGTCCATGGGGCTCCTCGGGGCGGGTGGACAGGTTAACGGACGCCGGCATTCCGCTTTCCGGGGCCGACGAGGGAACCGTAACGGCCGATGAAACAGTTGCGCAATATGTTGCTAAGATCGTTTCATCCTGGTGCGCGGCCCGCCGCACCGGGCTTTGTAGGATGCAGGCCAGACCAGACCGGAGGACCAATGAGCGGCCCGTCACTGCGCGACATCGCCGCCCGGGCGGGCGTCAGCGCCGCCTCGGTGAGCAGGGTGATCAACGACCGGCCGGGCGTCTCCGACGACACCAGGGTGAAGGTCGCCGAGGCCATGCGGGAGCTCGGCTGGCAGCCCGACCAGGGCTACGACCCGCACCAGGGCGCGCTGATCGGCATCATCGTCCCCGAGCTCGACAACCCGGTCTTCCCGCTGCTCGCCTCCGCGATCGAGGTGCGGCTCGCCCAGCACGGCCTCACCGCCGTGGTCGGCACCTCCACCCGCCGGGGCACCGCCGAACTCGGCTACATCGACGTCCTGCTCCGCAAGGGCGTCTCCGGCCTGGTCCTGGTCTCCGGACGGCACGCCAATCCCGACGCCGACCACGGCTTCTACCGGCTGCTGCACGAACGCGGCGTCCCGATGGTGCTGGTCAGCGGCCGGGTGGAGGGCCTCGCCGTCCCCACCGTCACCACCGACGAGGCGCTCGGCGCCCGGATCGCCGTCGCCCACCTGCGCGAACTCGGCCACCGCCGGATCGGCCTGGCCGGCGGCCAGGGCTATCTGCGCCCCTCGCTCAACCGCCTGGACGGCTACCGGCGGGCGATGCGCGAGCTGCTCGGCGAGGAGCCCCCCGCCGACTGGTACGCCGAGTCCGCCTACTCGATCGCCGGCGGCGCGGCCGCCGCCCACCAGCTGCTCGACGCGGGCGTCACCGCCGTGATCGCCGGCAGCGACCTGATGGCCCTCGGCGTGGTCCGGGCCGCCCGCGAGGCCGGCCTCGCCGTCCCCGGCGACCTCTCGGTGATCGGCTACGACGACTGCCAGCTCGCCGCCCACAGCGACCCGCCGCTCACCACCGTCCGCCAGCCGATCGAGGAGATGGCCGCCGCCGTCGCCGACGCCCTCTGGCGCCGGCTGGAGGGCCACGGCGGCGGGGCCCGCGACTACGTGTTCACCCCCGTCCTGGTCGCCCGCGACTCCACCGCCCGGGCGCGCGGCTGATCCCGGGAACGCCGGAGGGCCGGTGAGCTGCTGCTCACCGGCCCTCCGCCGACTCCCCCGGCGCCGTCGGCCGTTCGGGACGCCGACCGTTCGGGACGTCAGTCGTTCGGGACGGTCGCGTAGCGCGCGGTGCCCTCGGCCATCTGCCGCAGCGCGTCCTTGCGGTCCCGCTTCGACAGCTTGTCGATGTAGAGGAAGCCGAACAGGTGGTCGGTCTCGTGCTGCAGGCAGCGGGCGAAGAAGCCGGTGCCCTCGACCCGGATCGGGTTGCCGTCCCGGTCCTGGCCGGTCACCGCCGCGTAGTCCGGGCGGGGCAGCTCGGCGTAGGCGGTCGGCACCGAC
Source organism: Kitasatospora sp. NPDC057692 (assembly GCF_042799475.1). NCBI lineage: Bacteria > Bacillati > Actinomycetota > Actinomycetes > Kitasatosporales > Streptomycetaceae > Kitasatospora > Kitasatospora sp. NPDC057692. Next base: position 77,201 of record NZ_JBHVIV010000037.1, read on the forward strand.
AGGCAGCCCTCGTTGCCGTCGTCCAGCACCCGCCGGCGGTCCTTGGGGAACTCCTCCAGCGTCGGGTTGACCACGTGGCCGACATGGCGCACGCCCTCGTCGTCCGGGCAGTCGTAGACGAAGACCTTCAGGTCCACACCGATCTGGTTGGCGGCCAGGCCCACGCCCTCCGCCGCGTACATCGACTGGAACATGTCGTCGATCAGCGCGGACAGCTCGCCGTCGAAGGCCGTCACGTCCTTCACCTCGCGGTGCAGCACGGGGTTGCCGTAGACGGTGATCGGGCGCGCCGTGCCCTTGGAGAGGTCCGGCTCCTCGCCGACCACCTTCGGGGTCTCGTCGTGCTCGTGCTGCTCCTGCTCCGCCATGTCTTCCGCTTCCATAGGCCTACGCGTACCGCACCAGGGTACTCAGCGGATTCAGCACACCTCTTCGAGATCCCGGTACATCCGGGTTCCCGGCGACGCGGCGGCCCAGCGGTCCAGCAGCACCCGCACCAGGTGCGCCGGGGCGGCGATCCCGCACTCGCGCTCGGCCAGCCAGGACATCCCGCCCGCGCCGGGGCTCAGGTGGCTCAGGTGGCCGGGGTGCGCGGCGTCCCCGTCGTCGTGCGGGTCGTGGTGGGCGGTGTGGCCGTCGTCCGAGGCCATCCGGCTCTCCGAACAGGCCCGGCACAGCAGCCGCACCGAGGACGTCCAGTCCTCCGCCGCATAGCCCGCGTCCGCGACCAGCCGCTCCAGCGCGTCCCGGTCCGCCTCGGTCGCCGCCTGCAGCAGCACCACGTACGTCGGCACCGGGGACGGCGCCCACAGCTCGATCTCGTCGAACACCGGGTAGGCGACCCCGTCGGTGACCCGCTCGCCGTGCGGGGCGCCGTCGTGCAGCACCACCTCGCCCCAGCGTCTGCCGGAGGACGGCAGCGGGATCGACAGCACCTCGATCCGGGCCGGGTCCAGCCGGCGGCCCCACACCACCTCGGACTCGCCGTCCGGGGAGAGCCGCACCGGCGTCGTCCCGAGGTCCAGGCTGACCGGCCCCTCCTCGCGCGCACCGGGGCCGCCGGGCAGCTTCAGCCCGTACGCCTGCCAGGCCCGCCGGGCCAGCGGCCAGTCCTGCAGCGCGGTCGCGGTGATGCCGAGGTTCCACCAGTCCGGGGCGCCCTGCTCGCGGTCCAGCAGCGCCACCGCCCGCAGCCCGGCCGCCCGGGCCTGCTCCCAGTCGCGGCGGAACTTGTGCAGCAGCGCCAGGTTGAACCAGGAGTCCGACAGCCACGGCTCCAGGTCGGCCGCCATCACCAGCAGGGCGCCGGCGTCCTCGTACCGGCCGTCGCCGATCAACGTGAAAGCCCGGTCGGTCGTCTGCCGCCAGGTGGCGGACGGCCGGTGCCGTGCCCGGTGGAAGATCCTCACGTTCGTCCCTGCCGTCGTCGTCCGCTCGAGTCCCGCGACCGCTCCCGCGTCACGGGCCCGGTGTCCCGGGTCGGTTTTCCACGCTACGACCGCATCCAACCACGACGGCCGCCGCCCGCGCTCCCCACCGCCGGGGTTGCCCGGTTCCGTCCCGGCCCGTTTCCGGCCCCTCCCCCAGCCTGCCCGCCCGGCCCCGCCGCCTCAACCCCGGACGCCCCCTCCCGCCCCCCGACCCGGCCGGCCGACCCGCCCGCGGCCGCCGGGCGCGGTCAGCCGCAGACCCGCACCAGGGCGTCCACCACCCTGGCGTCGTACACCCGCCCCAGCCGCAGCGCCTCCAGCACCTCCAGCCGGCCCACAGCCTCCCCCGCCCCGCGTCCGCGGGCCGCCGTCAGCAGGTCGTCGTGCGCGTTCGCCACCCGGATGATCCGCGCCGCCAGCGGCACCGCCCGCCCGCCGTCCGGCCCGGGGAACGGGTCGGCCAGCCGGGCGACCTGCTCGGCGACCCGCCGCGGCACCCCGGTGCGCCGGATCACCTCGCTGCCCAGCCGGGCGATCCGCCGCTGCTCCTCGTCCGGCAGCAGCGCCGTCGCCCCGCCCGGCACCGGCTCCACCAGCGACAGCTGCCCGACGTCGTGCATCAGCGCCGCGTACTCCAGCAGGGCCAGCTCACGGGTGCCGAGCCCCAGCTCGCGGCCGACCGCGCACGCCGTGTCGGCGACCCGGCGGGCGTGCCCCGGCGGCGTGTACCCGGCCACCTCGGTGGCCTTGGCCAGGCTGGCGATGGTCTGCCCGGTGGTGGCCCGCACCGCCGCCGCCCGCCGGAACGACACCTGCGCCAGCAGCAGCGGCGCGCAGAACAGCGGCAGCGCCCACAGCCCCACCTCCCCGGCGGCCAGGCTGACCAGCATGCCGGTGGCGGCGATCGCCGAGCCGATCCCGAACAGCGAGCGCAGCTCGTCCTCCAGCGCCGCCGGGAACCGCAGCCCGCTGCGGGCCCGCCGCAGCAGCGCCGCCAGCACCGCGTCGCACAGCGCGGCCAGCGCGGCCACCGCCGTCAGGAACACGCCGTACGCCGGACCGTCGGCGGAGAACCGGTCCACCACGCCGCTGTTGTAGAGCGGCTGGAAGACGGCGGCCGCGAACCCCGCGCCGAGCAGTCGCCGCGCCGCGCCGTCCCGCCGGGCCCGCTCGCGCCACGGCGGCGGCCCGGCGGGCCCGGCGCCGGACGCCCGGGGAG
>NZ_JBHVIV010000038.1:0-79042 GCF_042799475.1 Kitasatospora sp. NPDC057692
GGCCGTGGACGGGTGCTCAGTAGTAGTGGCGGCGTCCGCCGACGGCGTGGCCGAGGGCGCCGGCGACCCACAGCACGAGGCCGACGAGCACGAGGACGATGCCGATGGTCCAGAGCACCGAGATGCCGGTGACGAAGCCGATGATGAGCAGTATGACGCCGAGGACGATCACGGAAGCCTCCCGGTGGGTGCGGACGGGCGGAGCCGCGGAGGGCCGGTGAGCTGCCACTCCCGGGCCCCGCCCTGGCGCTGCGTGTACCACCCTCCCGGTCGGGCAAACACGGCCGTCGCGCGGGTCGCCGCGGCGCCGGGGGTCGCGGCAGCGGTCCCGGCCCGCGCTACGCGACCCGGGTGCCCGGTGCGGAGGCCTCGGTGAACAGCGCACGCCGCTCCTCCTCCGTCAGCCCGCCCCACACGCCGTAGGGCTCCCGGGTGGCCAGCGCGTACCGCCGGCACGCCACCCGTACCGGACAGCGGGCGCAGACCGACTTCGCGTGCTGCTCGCGCTCCTTCGCGGCGGCGCCGCGCTCGTTGACCGGGTGGAAGAAGATGCTGCTGTCGACGGTGCGGCAGGCTCCGTCCAGCTGCCAGCTCCAGTGCTGCTCGGCGGCTCCGGGGAGGCGGGAGATGTCGGTCACGGCGGCCCTTTCCTGACGCGGGACGGTGGTCGGTGTCACCCGCCCGTCTAACCCCGATCCGGCGGTTCATGCCCGGTCGGTCCGGATGCTCGGTGCGGCCGGTGCGGCCGGTCAGGCCGGTCAGGCCGGTCAAGGCGGTCAGGCCGGTCAAGGCGGTCAGGCGGAGAGCAGGTCCCTGATGCAGCGGTCCCAGTCGATGCGGTCGGACTCGGAGCCGACCGGGACCGCCCGGCCGGTGTCGCGCAGGAAGCGGGCGAGCGGGCGCATCGGGGCGTTCAGGAGCGCCACCCCGTCCTCGCCGCCCAGGGCGATGAAGACGTGCTCGCCGGTGCCGCTGGGCTCGATGTGGATGTCGCCGTCGCCCACCGGCCCGCGCAGGCCGGCCGCCAGCAGGTCGCGGGCCAGGACCCAGACGGCCCCTTCGTCGGCGCCGAAGTCCAGGTGGACGGCGAACGGGTCGCCGCTCTCGTAGCGGCACTCGACGTCCAGGTCCCGCCCCTGTGCCTCGCCGGTGATCAGACGCATCCTCAGCTGTGCCGCCACCATGTCGGACATCGGCCTCGCCCTCCCTCGACTCGTCCTGTCGAACGCTGTGGGCACCGTCTGCCCCGGCGGCCCCCGCCCATGCCACGGAATCGGCCGGCGCGCCACCCGGCGGGCGGAACGGGCGCGGACGCCCGTTCGGAGCCGGGCGGTCACGCACGGTTCGCCCCGCTATCCGGTGGTTCGTCCGCCGCGCAGCGGGCAAGCAAGGCGTATGGAGGACACCCGCAACCCCCAGGTGGACACCGCGGTCGGCGGGGCCGACGCGCGGCGTCTGACGGACGAGCTGCGCGCGGCGGTGGCGGAGCCCCGCACCGCCGCGCTGGTGCTGACCCGGAGGGTGCGCGCCGCGCACCAGGGCCGGGCGTGGGCGGCGCTGGGCCATCCCTCGTGGGACGCCTACGCCATGGCCGAACTCGGAGTCCCCCGGCCCACGGCCTACCGGCTGCTGGACCTCGCGGCCGCCGCCGGGGTGATCGAGGAGACCGTGGCCCGCGCGGCCGGCCCCTCGTTCGCCCATTCCTGGGACACCTGGGCGGTGCTGGACGTGGGGGCGGTGGTGGAGCTGCGCGGCCGGCTGTCCGAGCTGGCCGATCTGCTCGCCGAGCGCCTGGGCCTGCTGCGCGCGGAGGCCGGCGACGAGCCGCAGGAGCCCGGCCGGGTCGCCGCCGCCGTGGCCGACGCCGTCGCCGAGCTCCGCGAGCGCCCGGACGTCCCGCCCGCCGATCTGCGGACCGTCCACGGGCCGGACGGCATGGACGTCGAGGCCTGGCGCGCCACCGTCGCCGAGGGGCTGGACACGCAGCGGCGGCTGCGGGGCGGCTTCCGGGAGCTGGGCCTGCTCGCCCTGCGCGTCGCACCGGGCTACCTCTCGGACCACGACTGCGAGCCGGTCCTGCACCTGCTCGCGGAGGAGGTCGGCAGCACCTGCGACGAACTGCTGGCCTGCCGGCGCTACGCACTGACGGGCGACGCCCGCGCGGTCGAGGGCCTGTAGGAGGCCGCCCCGGCCGGTGGACGGCCGGGCGCCGCTCAGTGGCCTCTCAGTGGCCGCGCAGGAGGCGCGCGGTGTCGACCTCGGCCCAGATCGCCTTGCCCTGGCTGTGCGGCTCGGCGCCCCAGCGGTCGGCGGTGCGCTCCACGATGAACAGGCCGTGACCGCCGGGCAGGGCCGGGTTGTGCGGCTGGCGCGGGGTGGGCATGACCGGGCTGCGGTCGCTGACCTCGACCCGCAGGCGGGCCGCGGTGACGTCCAGGACCATCTCCAGCGGGCCGTCGCCGTGCAGCATCGCGTTGGCGACCAGCTCCGCCGCCAGCAGCACGATGTCCTCGGCCGCCCCGTCACCGGTACCGGACGGGTACCAGTCGGCGAGCGCCTGGGCGGTGAACCTTCTCGCGTGGGCGACCGGCTTGGGCAGCCCGGCGAGGGTCAGCCGTCGGCGCTGGCCGCCCGGAGGTGCCGCGGGCCCGGCCTGCTGGGGTTCTCCGTCCAGGGTTCCCCGGCTCAGCGTCATAGGAGGGCACCCTTTCGGATCGACGGCGTTTTCCGCTTGGTCGGTTTCCCGGCGGTTCCGGAATTATGCCTGCCGCCGGGCCGGAGGGCGCCCGAAGTGCGCCGCTCCGGATCCCGCGCGCCGGACGGGACGGCGCGCGCCCCGGCTCATCCCGCCAGGGCCGCGCCGACCGACTCGTGGATGGCGAACACCGTCCGCGCCCCGGTCAGGTCGAGGACCCGCATGACCGTGGGCGGAACGGCGGCGAGCCGCAGCTCCAGGCCCGCCCGCTCCGCCGCGAGGCGGGTGCGGAGCAGGACGTTCAGGCCCGAGGAGTCGCAGAAGCCCACCCCGCGCAGGTCGATCACCACGGCCGTGGGCCGTTGGGCGACCAGGCCGGCGAGGGCCTCGGCGGCCGGCGCCAGCGTCTCGACGTCCAGGTCTCCGGCCAGGACGCAGACCGCGGCTCCGTCCGGTCCCGGGCGGGTCTCCACCACCAGTTCCGGACGCGGTTGGGAGGCCGCCAGCACAGTCTCTCCCCGGTGGTTGTCGGATGGCATCATCGTCGTTCCCCTCCATGTCCGTGCCTTCCGACCATACGGAGATCGCGCCCGTCGGCCAAGTGAGGGGTGGTAAATCGGGACCCTCGCGCCCCCGGTGGCGGCACCTCGCGGTGCGGTCAGGCGGCCTCCATCCCCTGCCGCAGATGTCGCAGCGTGCGGCTCAGGAGCCGGGAGACGTGCATCTGCGACAGGCCGAGGCGGGCACCGATCTGGGACTGCGTCATGTCCTCGCAGAAGCGCATGGAGAGGATCAGGCGCTCGCGCTCCGGCAGGGCCGTCACCAGCGGCTTGAGCGCGACCAGGTCCTCGACGAGGTCGAGTTCGCGGTCGTCCTCGCCGAGGTGATCGGCCAGCGGGCCGGGGCCGTCGCCGTCCTCGCCGCCACCGCCGTCCAGGGAGCCCGCGGTGTGGCCGTTGGCCGCGGTGAGGCCCTCGACCACCTCCTCGGCGCTGATCCCCACGTGCTCGGCCAGCTCGGCGACGGTCGGGGCGCGGTCAAGGCGCTGGGCCAGGCGCTCCTGGGCCCTGGCCAGCGTGATGCGCAGCTCCTGGAGGCGGCGCGGGACGTGGACGGCCCAGGTGGTGTCGCGGAAGTGCCGCCGGATCTCGCCGAGCACGGTCGGGAGGGCGAAGGTGGTGAACTCCACACCGAGTTCGGGATCGAACCGGTCGATGGCCTTGATCAGGCCGAGGGCGCCGACCTGGAGCAGGTCCTCCTTCGGCTCGCGGTGCGAGTCGAAGCGGCGGATCGCGAACCGCACCAGGGAGAGGTTCATCTCCACCAGCGTGGAGCGGACGTACGAGTACTCCCGGGTCCCCTCCTCCAGGGTCGCCAGGCGGCGCAGCAGCACCTTGGTGAGTTCGCGGGCGTCCGCGGGCGCGACCTCGCGCGGGTCCTCCACGGCCGCCAGTTCGGGCGGCAGCAGGTCCCGCAGTCCGCCCGGGGAGGCGATCCCGGGCCGGGTCGCGGCGGACGGGACCTCCGTCGACGCAGCGGCGGAAACGAGCAGTTCACCGGTGGGGGCCACCATGGGAGTCCTTCCGTCGAGTCGGTACGGTCCTGCGCCGTTACCCCGGATGGGCCAAAGGATGCAGTCGCCGATTGTGAAGGTTTTCTGCGGACGATCGACCGGCCGACGCCCCCGGGGCAACGGAACCACCAAGAAGGTTGCCTCGGGCACCAACCGTTTTCAAGCTCGGTAAGGGGTGGGGTAGCCTCCGGGGACGGTACACAACGCGCCCGGGGACCGGTCGGCCGACCCGTGCCCGCGGCGCCCAGGATCGAACGCCGGGCCGCGCGGCCGGGTGTTCTACGGAGGCGAGCGTTCGATGGCCGGCCCCACGACCTTCCACGGCCCGCAGCCCGACCAGGGCGAGGGACCCGACACCGCGCACGTGGGCGAGCCCGAGCTGCGGCTGCTGCTCGCCGGGCTGACCGCGGTGCGGGACGGCGACTTCGGCACCGAGCTGCCGGACGACGCGGACGGCCTGCTGGGCGAGATCGCCACCGTGTTCAACGGCATGGTCGACCAGCTGTCCCGCTTCACCTCCGAGGTGACCCGGGTCGCCCGCGAGGTCGGCACCGAGGGACAGCTCGGCGGCCAGGCCCAGGTCCCGGGCGTCTCCGGCTCCTGGGCGGACCTCACCGACTCGGTCAACGCGATGGCCGGCAACCTCACCACCCAGGTGCGCGACATCGCCCAGGTGGCCACCGCGGTCGCCAAGGGAGACCTGTCGCAGAAGATCACCGTCGACGCCCGCGGCGAGATCCTGGAGCTGAAGAACACCGTCAACACGATGGTCGACCAGCTCAGCTCCTTCGCCGGCGAGGTGACCCGGGTCGCCCGCGAGGTCGGCACCGAGGGCATCCTCGGCGGCCAGGCCGACGTGAAGGGCGTCTCGGGGACGTGGCGCGACCTCACCCACTCGGTGAACTTCATGGCCGGCAACCTCACCGGCCAGGTCCGGGCGATCGCCCAGGTGGCCACCGCGGTGGCCGGCGGCGACCTCTCGCAGAAGATCACCGTCAACGCCCGCGGCGAGATCCTGGAACTGAAGGAGACCATCAACACGATGGTCGACCAGCTCAGCTCCTTCGCCGACGAGGTGACCCGGGTCGCCCGCGAGGTCGGCTCCGAGGGGCGGCTCGGCGGCCAGGCCCAGGTGGACGGCGTCTCCGGCACCTGGAAGCGGCTGACCGAGAACGTCAACCGCCTCGCCGGCAACCTCACCCGGCAGGTGCGCTCGATCGCCGAGGTGACCAGTGCCGTCGCCGCCGGCGACCTCACCCGCTCGATCACCGTCGACGCCTCCGGCGAGGTCGCCGACCTCAAGGACAACGTCAACTTCATGGTGGAGTCGCTGCGCGAGACCACCCGCGCCAACGAGGAGCAGGACTGGCTGAAGACCAACCTGGCACGCTTCTCGGCGCTGATGCAGGGCCGGCGCGACCTCGTGGTCGTCGCCGAGTCCGTGATGGACGAGCTCGCCCCGCTGGTCTCCGCGCAGTGCGGCGCCTTCTACCTCGCCGAGGAGGGCCCCGACGGGACGGCGCTGCAGCTCGTCGGCGCCTACGCGTTCCCCGACGGCGAGCGCCCCACCCGCTTCCGGCTGGGCGAGTCGTTCGTCGGCCAGGCGGCCCGCAGCCGGCGGACCATCACCGTCGACTCGCTGCCGTCCGACTACCTGGCCGCCTCCTCCGGGCTCGGCCGCACCGGCTCGCTGTCCCTGGTGGTGCTGCCGATCGTGGTCGAGGAGCAGGTCCTCGGGGTGATCGAACTGGCCTCCGTCCAGCCGTTCACCCAGGTTCACCGGGACTTCCTCGACCAGCTGATGGAGACCATCGGCGTCAACGTCAACACCATCATCGCCAACGCCAGGACCGACGAACTGCTCGGCGAGTCCCAGCGGCTCACCGGCGAACTCCAAGCCCGCTCCCAGGAGTTGCAGGCCCGCCAGGAGGAGCTCCAGGCCTCCAACGCGGAACTGGAGGAGAAGGCCGAGCTGCTCGCCGCGCAGAACCGCGACATCGAGGCCAAGAACCTGCAGATCGAGCAGGCCCGCCAGGAGCTGGAGGACCGCGCCCACCAGGTCTCGCTCGCCTCGACGTACAAGTCGGAGTTCCTGGCCAACATGAGCCACGAGCTGCGCACCCCGCTCAACAGCCTGCTGATCCTGGCCCAGCTGCTCGCCCAGAACCCCACCCGGAACCTGACCGCCAAGCAGGTCGAGTACGCCGGCATCATCCACTCGGCCGGCTCCGACCTGCTCCAGCTGATCAACGACATCCTCGACCTCTCCAAGGTCGAGGCGGGCAAGATGGACGTCAACGTCGAGGCCGTGCCGCTGCGCGCGCTGCTCGACTACGTCGAGGCCACCTTCCGCCCGATGACCGGTCAGAAGAACCTGGCCTTCGCCGTCCAGACGGTCGACGGCGTGCCCGCCGAACTCGCCACCGACGACTACCGGTTGCGCCAGGTGCTGCGCAACCTGCTGTCCAACGCGGTCAAGTTCACCGAGCAGGGCCGGATCGAGCTGCGCATCGAGCCGGCCGCCGCGGCCGAACTCCCCGACGGCGTACGGCGCGACGGCCCGGTGCTCGCCTTCCGGGTGGGCGACACCGGGATCGGCATCGCACCCCAGCACCTGGAGACCGTCTTCGGCGCCTTCCAGCAGGCCGACGGCACCACCAGCCGCAAGTACGGCGGCACCGGTCTCGGCCTGTCGATCAGCCGGGAGATCGCCTACCTGCTCGGCGGCGCCATCACCGTCGAGAGCACCCTCGGCCGGGGCAGCACCTTCACCCTGTACCTGCCCGCCACCCGGCCCGACACGGCCGTCGGCACCGACGGCGCTCCGCGCCGGGCGCTGAGCCGCGCCCCGGAGCCGGCCGGCGGCGAGGAGCACGGCCCCGGCGGCCACCCGGCCGCCGACGGTCCGCGCCGCCTGCTCGTGGTGGAGGGCCGCCCGAACGGCCTGCTGTCCCTGGTGGCCGAGAACGCCGTGGCCGACCTGGCCCGCTACGCCGGTGCGCAGCGCCAGGTGGAGATCGTCACCGCGGTCGGCGCCCAGGAGGCCGCCACCGCGCTGGCCACCTCCGCCTGCCACTGCGTCGTCCTGGAGCTCGACCTGCCCGACGGCACCGCGGCAAGGCTCCTGGAGGAGATGGAGCGCGACCCGGCGCTGCACGCCGTCCCGGTGCTGGCGCACCACAACCGGGGCGTCGGCGCGGAGGACGAGCACGCCGTGCGCCGCGACGGCAGCAGGCCCCTGGAGTTCCTGTCCAGCCTGGACGAGCTGCGCGAGCGCGTCGCGCTGCACATGAGCGCCGACCGGCCCGGGGCCGTGCTGCCGCTGGTGCGCGGCACCGAGCGGGACACCGCCTGGAGCCCGGAGGCCGATCCGACGCTGGCCGGCCGCACCGCGCTGGTGGTCGACGACGACGACCGCAACCTCTACGCGCTCACCAGCATCCTGGAGCTGCACGGCCTGCGGGTGCTCCAGGCGGAGAACGGCCGCGCGGCGCTGGAGGCGCTGGCCGCGCACCCCGGGATCGACGTCATCCTGATGGACGTGATGATGCCGGAGATGGACGGGTACACGGCCACCGCGGCGATCCGCGCGATGCCCGAGCACGAGGGGCTGCCGATCATCGCCGTGACCGCGAAGGCGATGATCGGCGACCGGGAGAAGAGCCTGGCCTCGGGCGCCAGCGACTACATCACCAAGCCGGTCGAGGCGGCCGAGGTGGTCGCCCGGATCAAGCACCACCTGACCCGGTAGCGTCCGCCCGCCGAAGCCCCGGCCCCGAGCCCCAGGAGTCACCGCCGTGCAGCAGCCCCAGGACCCCCCGACCACGGGCCTTCCCGCGCCGTCCGAGGGAGCGCCGCGGGTCGGCCCGCAGCCCGGTCCCCCCGCGGTGGCGGGCACGGCGGGCGGTGAGGCGACGGCGGTCGGGCGGCTGGCCGGCACCGTGGAGCGGCTGCGGCTGGAACTGGAGCGGGCCCAGGCCCACTCGGCGGGCCGCGCCGTGGTGGAGATGGGCGTCGGCGTGCTGGTCGAACGGCTGCGCTGCGGCCCCACCGAGGCGGCCGGGCAGCTGGAGGGCCTCGCCGAGCAGGCCGGGGTGTCGGCCCTGGCGCTGGCCGCCGACCTGGTCAACCAGGCCGCCGCGGACCAGATCTCGGCGCTCGCCCGCGCGTTCGTCGAAGGGGCGGCCGTGCCCCCGGACGGCCCGGCCGAGCCGGTGGCGGTCCGGCTGCGGAGCACCGAGGCGGACGCCCTGGCGGGCGGGGACGCCGCGGCGGCCGCCCGGGCCATGCTGGACCACGCGCTGCGCCCGCTCGGCGTGGCGGCCGTCGCGGTCTGGGCGGCCCACCCGGACCTCTCGCTGTCGCTGGCCGGGAGCGCCGGCTTCCACGAGGAGGAGGCCCGCCGCTGGCGCCACGTCCCGCCGGGCGTGCCGACCCCGGCCCGCCGCGCCCTGGACGAGCGGGCGGCGGTCGGCTATCCGACCCTCGCCGAGGCCTCGCTGCCCTCGGTCGGCCAGCACGAGATCCGCGGCGGCCGGCTGGCCGTCCCGGCGGGCAAGGGCGGACGGCTGATCGGGGTCCTGGAGCTCTGCTGGCACGAGGCGCTGCCGGAGCTGTCCCAGCCGCTCCAGCGCCAGTTCGAGGCGCTCGCCGAGGTGGCCGCCGCCACCCTGGAGTCCGCCGGCGGGCGGGACCCGCGCACGCCGGAGGCCGCCGACACGCAGTTCGACGAGCTGCGGGAGCTGACCGACGGCCTGCTCGACCCGTGCATGGTCCTGCGGGTGGCGCCCGACGGCGACGACGTGCCGCCGCCGTTCGTGATCCGGCACGTCAACCCGGCCTTCGTCGACTTCGCCGGCCGGCCCACCGGCGCCATCGCCGGCGCCCGGCTGCTGGAGGCCTACCCGCTGGCGGCCGAGCCGGGCGGGCTGGCCGAGAAGGTCGAGCACGTCTTCGCCACCGGGGAGCCGTTCCGCACCCCGGACCTGCGGCTCGCCGCCCTGGTCGACGGGGTGCCGCTGGTCACCCGGGCGCAGGTGAGCATCAGCCGCCACGGCAGCCACCTGGCGGTGGTCTGGCGCCTGGACGACGGCACCCCGCGGGTGGCCCGGCTGCTCCAGCACGCGCAGCGGCTGGGCCGGATCGGCGGCTTCGAGGAGGACCTGCGCACCCGCCGGATCGTCTGGAACGACACCCTGTTCGAGCTGCACGGGCTGCCGCCCACCGCGCCGCCGATCGCCCTCGACCAGCTCCCCGAGCACGCCCACCCGGACGACCGGCACGCCCTCGGCCGCTTCCTGCGCACCCTGCTGCACCACCACCGCCCGGCGTCCACGGCCTTCCGGCTGCAGCGCCCCGACGGCGTCACCCGGCACATCCGGGTCGTCGCGGAGCCGGTCCACGAGCCCGGCAGCGGGCTGCGCACCGTGCGCGGCGCCTACCAGGACATCTCCGCCCAGCACTGGACGGAGGTCGCGCTCGCCGCCACCCGCGACCAGCTCGCCCAGAGCGAGCAGCAGGCGGCGGAGCGCAGCCGCCTCGCCCTCCAGCTGCAGCACGCGATCATGCCGCCCGCGCGCGGCCCGCTGGACCTGCCGGACCTGCGGGTGGGCGTGCGCTACCGGCCGGCCGAGAAGGGCCACCTGGTCGGCGGCGACTGGTACGACGCCCTGCCGCTGCCCTCCGGGGACGTGCTGCTGTGCGTGGGCGACGTCGCCGGCCACGGCATCGAGGCCGCCACCGGGATGGTCGCCCTGCGCAACGCGCTGCGCGGCCTGGCCGCCACCGGGGCCGGGCCGGCCCAGCTGCTGGGCTGGCTGAACAGCGTCACCCACCACCTGACCGACAACGTCACCGCCACCGCCGTCTGCGGCCTCTACCGGCCCGGCTCGCGCCGGCTGCGCTGGGCGCGGGCGGGCCACCCGCCGCCGGTGCTGCTGCGCGGCGGGCGGGCGACCATGCTCCCGCAGCTGGGCGGCATCCTGCTCGGCGCCGTCGACCAGGCCGAGTACACGGAGGGCGAACTGGTGCTGGAGCCGGGCGACAAGCTCGTGATGTACACCGACGGGCTGATCGAGCGCCGCGACGAGTCGCTCCAGGCGTCGCTGACCGGTCTGATGGCGCTCGCCGAGCAGGCCCGCACCGCGGCGGCCGACGGCGTGGACGGGCTGGAGGAGCATCTGGACCACCTGCTGCGCTACAGCAGCGCCGACACGGACGACGACACCTGTCTGGTCGGGATCGCGGTCCGGTAGGCGCGCGCGGCCGTCAGAGAACCCGCCGGGCCGGCCGGACGGCCTCCTCGCCGGCGGGGTCGGACCAGGCGTCCGCGATGCGCTCCAGCCCCTGCCAGAGGCCGAGCGCCTGCTCGTGCAGGTGCCGGGCCGCGGCGTCGCTCGCCTCGACGGCGCTCAGATAGGCGTCGATGCCGGTGACGGCGTGCCGCACCTGCCGGCGCAGCGGCTCCACCCGGGAGGCGTGCTCGCCCTCCTCGCACGGCGGGCCGATGCGCTCGGTCAGGAAGGACGCGAGCCGCTCCAGTCCTTCTCTGGTCAGCTGGGACACCGAACCACCTCCCCGGTTCACTGTTCGCCCGTTCGGCTTACATGTCAACCATTGCACGAATTCTTTGTCGTGTGTTCGGAATCATGAATCATTGGTCCTATCCTTGATCCATGGAGAACGGCGGTGCGAACTCGCGGCAGTGGACCTTCCTGACCAACCACGCGCGCGTGCTCGTGCAGATCGCCCGTGACCCCGGCATCCGCGTGCGCGACATCGCCGCCCGCTGCCTGCTGACCGAGCGCGCCGTGCAGCGGATCATCGCCGACCTGGAGGAGGCCGGCTACCTCAGCCACGAGCGCCAGGGACGGACCAACCACTACAGCGTCATCGACAGCAAGCAGCTGCGGCATCCCGCCGACGCCGGGCCCACCCTCGCCGAGCTGCTGTCCGTCCTCCTCCACTGACCGCCCGGCCCGTCAGGTCCCCGGACAGGCCCCGGAACGCGTACGGCGGCGCACCGGGGTCCCCGGTGCGCCGCCGTGCCGCAGATGGCCCGCGCGGTTCTCAGTACCGCAGGACGGCGGCGATCCGGCCGGCGTCCGACAGGGTGCCGTCGGGCACGAAGCTGACCAGGCCGCCGGTGTCGAGGGTGCGCTCGACGACCTCGTCGACGATGTCCTCGCGGGCACCGGACTCCTCGGCCGCGGCCGGCACCAGGTGCTCGCCGTCGTCGCGGACGGTGGTGCGGAAGTTCTCCTCGACCACCAGCCGGCCGAGCCGGCCGTCGCCGGCGGCGCGCCAGACCTCGTCCAGGCCGGCGGCGAAGGTCTGGCGGCCGCGCGCCGCGTCGAGTTGGGCGAGGGCCTCGGTGGTCTCGCGCTCGGCGTGGGCGCGCACGGCGGGCTCGACCACCTTGCGGACCGTCTCGGCGTCCGCCTGGGCGAGACCGCCGTACGGGAGCTGCTCGGTGGCCTCCTTGGCGATCGGGCCGACGGCGTCCAGCAGGGCGAGCGCGGCGGCCTCGCCGGTCACGTAGAGCGGGCGGCGGTCGGCGGCGAGCAGCTTGCCGACCTCGGTGTCGGCCTGCCGCAGGAAGGTCTTGGTCTCCTCGTCGCGGAAGGTGCTGGGCGTGTCGCCGATGCGCTCCTGCCGCTCGGGGTCGGGGTTGTCGAAGACCCGCACCAGCGGGAACCCGTGGCCGCGGTCCTCGGTGACCCGCTCCTCGTCGCCGCCCCACAGCACCACCCGGTCGGCGGCGACCGCGAGCACCCAGTAGGGGCGCTCGGCGGCCTGGGCGGCGACCAGGTTGCGGGTGAGGAAGGTGTCCGACAGCACCACCCGGGCGGGCGCGGTGCGCCCGAGCGACCAGACCTGGTGCTCCCCGGGGGCGGCGAGGATCGCCAGGCCGTCCTCGGCGTGCACCAGGTCGACCTCGGCGAGGGCCCGGTCGAGCTGCTCCAGCACGTCGATCCGGTCCCCGCGGGAGACCTCGGGGTCGGCCTGGACCCGCTCCTTGGCCTCGGCCAGCAGGTTCCGCAGCCGGACCGGGTCCTGCGCGCTGTCCGGCTCCCGGCGGTGCGTGGGCATCAGGATGGACACCGCCGGATACGGCCTCGGCCGGCGCAGCTCGGCGAGGACGGCGGGGCTGAGGGCACGCTGCATGGGGACCCTTTCCGAAGGCCGCTCGGCCTTCTCTGCCTGGACACGCGGAGCCCGGAACCGCTCACAGGTGTCCGCTATGTCCTCAATGTACCGAGATGCCACTCGGCCTGCCGCCCGCCGCCGGCCGCCCGCTCAGCACCGCCGCCCCTCACTCGATCCAGACCAGCACGCCGTGCCGGCGGGTCGCGACCGCCCGGAGGAAGTCCGCCAGGGCGCGGTACTCGGCCGTCACCAGGTGCAGCGCGTCCTCGTCCGTCCACAGGCCCTGCGGGTAGACCTTCGCCGCGAGGAGGTCCGCCGCCGCGACCCCCTCGGTCAGCCGCCCCGGATCGAGCGCGGCGAGCGCCTCGGAGGCCAGCCGCACCCGGTCCGGGGCGATCCGCGACGGCGGCCCGTAGCCCCAGTCCTCCGCCCCCGGCAGCTCCTCCTCACCGTGCACGAGGTCGACCGGGAACCCGTGGCGCCGGAGCAGGAAGTCGAGCGCCTGCCACGCCTTCCCGGTCTCGTGCAGCCGCGCCCAACCGCCCGCACGCTCACCGCCGTCCGCCTCGTCCAGCTCCTCCACGAGCCCCAGGACCCACTCCGGCTCCCGCTCCGCCCGCTCCAACTCCCCGGCGCTGAGCCGGAGGTACCGCCCGATCATGCTCATGGCCGCAGCCTAGGCCGGGCCACCGACAGGCGGTCCGCCGGCTGCCCCGCCGCCCGCTCAGGCGGGGTGGCCGGCCTCGATGCCGTCGACGTCGCGGTAGGACAGGACCGCGGCGGTGCCGGCGGGCGGCGCCTCGACGGCCACCGGGGCCAGCAGCAGGCCGGTGTGGTCGCCCCAGTCGGCGCAGTCCAGCACCCGGCCGACGAACCACGCGGGCGCCTCCGCGAGCACCGGCACCCCGAACGGGCCGTGGTACCACTCGACGCCCGCGAACTTGTCGGTGTCGTCGCCGCTGCGGCCGCCGAACAGCGCGGCCAGCCCGTGCCCGTACGGCAGCAGGTGGACGCCCAGCGCGTCGGCGGCGAGGGCCGCGTCGTGGGTGTGGTTGGCCTTGGAGATCCACACCACGAACCGCACGGGGTCGATCGAGCACTGGCCCGCGAAGCCGACCAGGCACCCCGCCGGCGGCGGCCCGGGCGCGGTGACCACGTACACCGGGTAGTCCAGCAGGGCCGCGAACGTGTCGAAGTCGCCCATACCCCCAGCCTAGGAACCCGTCCGGGGCTTCGCACCCGCCGGATCGGGGTGCGGACCTGTCCCGGACCGCACGGACCTTGACCGACGGTGCACAGGAGGCCCCGAAAGGGTGCCGACGGGCAGTCGGCCGGTCATGCTGGGGATCGGCCGGACGGAACGCCTGAATCCGGACCGGCCGATCATCTCCCTGCTCAGCGAGCACGACCGAAAGGCCGTCATGCCCTTCATCACCCTTTCCGACGGTTCCCAGAAGTTCTACAAGGACTGGGGCAGCGGACGGCCCGTCGTCCTCTCGCACGGCTGGCCGCTGAACGCCGACGCGTGGGAGGGCCAGGCCGTGGCGCTCGCCTCCGCCGGCTTCCGGGTCATCGCCCACGACCGGCGCGGCCACGGCCGCTCCACCCAGACGTGGGACGGCAACCACATGGACCAGTACGCCGACGACCTGGCCGAGCTGATGGACCAGCTCGACCTGACCGACGCGGTGCTGGTCGGCCACTCGACCGGCGGCGGCGAGGTCGCCCGCTACCTGGGCCGGCACGGCAGCGCCCGGGTGCGCAAGGCCGTCCTGCTGGGAGCCGTCCCGCCGCTGATGCTGCGCACCGACGCCAACCCCGAGGGCACCCCGCTGTCGGCCTTCGACGGCATCCGCGCGGGTGTCGCCGCCGACCGCTCGCAGTTCTACTACGACCTGAGCGAGGCCTTCTACGGCTTCAACCGCCCGGGCGCGGAGGTCTCCGAGGGCAAGCGCCGGGAGTTCTGGCTGCAGGGCATGCAGGCCGGCCTGAAGGGCGCCCTGGACTGCATCGAGGCGTTCTCGGAGACCGACTTCACCGAGGACCTCAAGAAGATCGACATCCCGGTCCTGGTCGCCCACGGTGACGACGACCAGATCGTCCCGATCGCCGCCTCTGCCCAGAAGGCCGTCGAGCTGCTCCCCCAGGGGACCCTGAAGGTCTACCCGGGCGCGCCGCACGGCCTGGTCGGCGCCTACGAGGCCGCGTTCACCAAGGACCTCGTCGAGTTCGTCGCGGCCTGACCGGCCCGCGCCGGAGCCCCGGCCGTCCGACGGTCTCACCGCCGCCGGACGACCGGGGCCTCGGCGCGCGCCGGTCAGATGTGGAGGGTCGCGCCGCAGGCCCCCCTGGGGAGGACCAGGAAGGCGAGGGCGAGGGCCGAGGCGGCCCGGGCGGCGAGACGGAGCATGGACAGGCCTTCTCTCCACGGGGAGTTGTCGTTCGTCGTCGTTCGTCGTCGTTCGTCGTTCGTGGACCCGACGGCATCCTTGACGGCCCGACCCGGCCCCCGGAACCCCGCACCTCCTCGGCCCGGCCCCGGGGCGGCCGCACGCCGCAGGTCGCGCGGCCCCGCCCCCCGAGCGGGCGCCGACTGTTCTTCCACCGGCCACCCCCAGGACCCCTCGGGCGGTGGCCGGCAGGAGGCCGCTGGACGTCCTGCGGAAGTACGGCCGGGGGCCGACCTGGCGGCCGGGCGGGGGTGACCTGCGGCGCGACGGCAGGCCCGGTCGGACCACCGGCGGAAGGGCACTTCCGGCCGCCCGACGGGAGGCCGAGGATACCGCCGGGACTCCGCCCGACACCCCTTCCGGAGAGCAGGTCTGTCCATGCTCCGCTTCGTCGCCCGGGCCGCCTCGGCCCTCGCCCTCGCCGGCGCGCTGGTGCTCACCGCCACCGCCCCCGCCCCCGCCGACCCGATCGCCCTCCCCAACGCCCAGGACATCGTCGGCGTCGGCGCGGAGGCGACCGAGAGCCTGTACACCCAGCTCTCCACCGAGTACAACGCCTTCCTCGCCGGGAACACCACCTCGCCCCGGCTCTACAGCTTCGACTCCACCGGACCGAACCCGGTCTTCACCAAGTACGGGGCGACGGCCATCGCCCGGCCGTGGAGCACGGACGCCGGCCTCTACGCCCTGACCGGGACCACCAAGGACACGCTCGACTTCGCCCGTGCCACCCGTCCGCCGAAGCCCACCGACCCGGTCGACGGGGCCACCAACCTCCCGCTGACCTTCGTCGCGCTGGCCAAGGACGCCGTCAGCTGGGCCGCGCCGGCCGCCGGCAACGCGCCGGCCACCCTGACCACCGCCCAGCTGACCGCGATCTACTCCTGCCAGATCACCCGGTGGAGCCAGATCAGCCCGTCGCTCCCCAACACCGTCATCCGGCCGGTCGTCAGCGGCCAGCTCACGGTGGACTACTACGGCGTGCACGGCACCGGACTCGACGCCACGATCTTCTTCCTGGAGAAGATCGGCTACGCCCAGGCCGTCCAGGACCTCGGCTTCGACCACTCCTGCGTCAGCGTGGTGTCCCGCGAGAACGAGGGCACCGACCCGATCCTCCAGAACCCCGACGCCCTGGTGCCGTACTCCGTCGGCCGCTACATCGGCCAGGTGTACGGCGGCCACACCACCCCCGGCGACGAACCCGGCGTCCTGACCCCGCGGTCGATCAACGGCGTCGCCCCGGTCACCGCCACCCAGACCATCAACCCCTCCTTCACGGCGACGCCGTTCGGCCGGATGCTGTCCTCCGTCGTCCGCCCGGCCGAGTGGACCGCACAGGACGCCCACGGCACCGCCCTGCGCGCCGTCTTCGGCACCGCCGGGTGGATCTGCCGGCAGGGCCAGGCCACCATCCGCAGCCACGGGTTCCAGAGCCTGCCCTCGCCCGTCTGCGGCACGATCGTCCACTGACCCGCCGACGGCCCGGCGGCCCCGGACACCCGAAGGCGTGTCCGGGGCCGCCGTGCCTCAGCGGCCCGCGAGACGCTCCCCCAGGACCCGCACGGCCTCGGAGCCGCCGCCCCGGGCGGCCGGAGGACCGCCGACGGGGCGGCTGACAGTGGCGCGTGGGACAGTTCCGTCCATGAACATCACGACCACACTGCGCAGTTGGGACGACTCCGTGGCCCTCTTCGAGCGCCGCGGCCTGCCCGAGGACTCCTACGAGAACCTCTACGAGGAGGAGTACGACGTCCACACCGGCGACCTGGCGGTCGAGGGGAACCTCGACCTCGACGCCGCCGAGCCGGACGGCACCGGCTACATCGTCGACGGCGACCTCACCGTCGGCGGCGCGATCCTCAACACCGACGACGGCTGCCCCGCGCTGATCGTCCTGGGCGACCTCCGGGCCGCCGCGGTCTACCTGGAGGGCGATGCCAAGCTCCTGGTCCGGGGGGACGTCAGGGTCGGCGCCTTCGTCGGCCACATGACCGACAAGCTGGTGATGATCAGCGGCGATCTGCGCGCCCAGGTCACCGTCCTGTCCTCCGAGTTCAGCCCCGACCTCATCGGCGGCACCCTGCACGGCCCGGTGCTGGCGCCCCCGTACCTCGCGCCCGACGGGGAGGCGCCGGTCGCCCCCGAGAGCGTGCTGGTGCCCGAGGTCCTGCGCGCCGAGGGCGAGAACGACCCCGACGAGCTGCGCAACTTCGACGCCCCCGGCGTCCACGGGGGCCGTCTGCTGCAGCGCATCGAGGCCGGGCTGCCCGTCGCCCTGGCCGCGCGGTAACCGGTCGGCCGGGCCCGTCCGTGCGGGGACGGGGCCGGGCCGGCGCAGGGCGCGTGCAGCAAATGACGGGCGCGGACCGGACGGGTGCCATGATGTCCGGCATGACGGACGAGGAGACCCTCGGCGAGGGCGCGGTCCTGGACGAACTGCTGCGCGAGGCGGCCGCCGACGGGACCGGGGCCCTGTGGCGGCTGACCGGGGCGGAGCGCCAGCTGGACGCCAATGTGGTGCGGCTGCGGCCCGGGGCGACCGTCGCCGAGCACGTCGAGCCGGAGCTGGACGTGCTGGTGCTGGGGATCGCCGGGCAGGGCACGCTGCGCTGCGGCGGCGTCGCGCACCCGCTGGAGGCGGGCGTGCTGCGGCTGCTGCCGCGCGGCGCGGCCCGCGGTGTGTCGGCGGGGCCGGAGGGCGTCGTCTATCTGACCGTCCACCGGCGGCGGCCCGGCATGGCCATCCGCCCCCGCCCCTGACGGCCCGTCGCCCCGGCGGTCGACAGGCCTACGCTCCCAGTCCCGCGAGGTAGCCGAGGACCGCGTCGGGGGCGGTGGGCGGTGCGGTGAGGGCGATGTGGTTGTCCGGCCGGACGAGGACCAGGGCGTCACCGGTGATTCCGTAGGCCCGGCGGATCGCGCCGTCGGGGTCGGCGAGCGGGACCGGGCGGACGTGGGCGGGGAGGCCGGCGAGAGCGGGGCGGGCGCCGGGTCCGAGGCCGAGCAGGGTGAAGTGGTCGCCGGCGAAGTGCTCGAAGAGGCGGGCCGGACCGCCGTCGGGGGCCGGGCAGGGGCTGTCGGGCGCCCGGTCGCCCGCCCGGACGGGTCCGGCGGGGCGGCCGGCGGCCAGGCTGCTCCACCGGTAGGTCAGGGCGATGCCGGTGAGGTCGCCCACCCGGCCGACCTCGACGCCGATCCCGGGGGTGGTGATGCCCTCGGTGACGGCGGCCATCCCGGCGCTGGTGACGTCGAGGGTCCAGGCGGCGATCGGCAGCCGCTCCTCCTGGTAGGTGTCCAGCAGGGCCGGTCCGGCCAGGCCGCGCAGCACGTACCCGAGCTTCCAGGCGAGGTTCCAGGCGTCCTGGATCCCGGTGTTCATGCCGAGGCCGCCCGCCGTGGGGTGGACGTGGGCGCAGTCGCCGGCCAGGAAGACCCGCCCCTCGCGGTAGCGCTCGGCCATCCGGACGTTGACCCGCCAGGTGGACAGCCAGGTCGCGTTGTCCAGCCTGAGGTCGGCGCGCCCGGTGTGCAGGGCGGCCAGCCGCTGGAAGCCCTCCAGCGACGGGGCCACCGGCCGGCCGTCGGTGCCCGTCTCCGGGCTCGACTGCAGCTGCCAGCGGCGGGTGCCGGGGAACGGGCAGAGCATGAACGCGCCCTGCGGCCCGAACCACTGGTGCCAGGCGGCCGGGTCCAGCCCCTCCACCTCGACGTCGCCGCAGACCATCACCGGCTCCGGGTCGCCGGTGCCGACGAACGGGATGCCGAGCAGCTTGCGCACCGTCGAGCGCCCGCCGTCGCAGGCGACCAGGTACTCGGCAGCGATCCGCCCGCCGCCGGCGAGCCGGACCTCCACCCCGGCGCCGTCCTGCCGCAGGTCCACCAGTTCGGTGCCGCGTTCGACCCGCACCCCGAACCCGGCCAGCCGCTCGCGCAGCAGCCGCTCCACCCGGGTCTGCGGCAGCCACAGGCTCGCCGCGTACGGGATGGCGGCGGTCGCCTCGGCTCCCGCGAACGGCTCGGTCTCGTTGACGAACTCACCGTCGAAGTACTTGCGGAACGGCAGGTGGGTGCGGCCGGCGGCGGCCAGCCCCTCGCCCAGGCCGAGGTCGGCGAGGATCTCCAGGCTGCGCGGGTTGAGCGTCTTGCCGCGCGAGCCGGTGGGGAACTCCGGCGCCCGGTCGATCACCCGGACCGCCACGCCCTGCCGGGCCAGCCCGCACGCCAGGGTCAGTCCGGTCGGCCCCGCCCCCGCGATCACCACGGTCGTCATGTGTCTCGCCCCTTCCGGTTGTCGATGACCCCATGGAACAGCAACTCGGTAACAAACGCAACCGAGTAACAAAAGTGCCTGAGTTATGATCCCTTCATGATCCCCAACGAACCGGACACGGGCCTGCGGACCCTGAAGAAGCAGCGCACCCGCCGGGCCATCGCCGACACCGCCATCGCCCTCTTCCTGGCCCGGGGCTTCGACCAGGTCTCGGTGGCCGAGATCGCCACCGCGGCCGAGGTCTCCAAGCCCACCCTGTTCCGGTACTTCGCCAGCAAGGAGGAGCTGGTCCTGCACCGTTTCGCCGACCACCTCGGCGAGGCCGGCCGGGTGGTGCGCGACCGCCCCGCCGGGGTCACCCCGCTGGACGCGCTGGAGCGCCACCGCCTGGAGGGGCTGGCGGCCCACGACCCCAGCACCGGGATGGCCACCGAGCCCGGGGCGCTCGCCTTCCTCCGGCTGGTCTACGAGACCCCCAGCCTCTCCGCCCACCTGGTGGACTACCTCGCCACCGACGCCCGCGCGCTCACCGAGGCGCTGGACCCGGACGGCGGCACCGCCGCCCGCCTGGTCGCCGCCCAGTACGTGGCCGTCCGCCAGGTGCTCGCGCACGCCGTCTGGACCCGGCTCGCCGCCGGGGAGGACGCCGAGGAGGTCGGCCGGACCGCCGCCGCCGAGACCGCCACCGCCTTCGGCCTGCTGCGCGACGGCTCCGCCGCCCACGGATTCTGAAGCCCCGGGCCCGGTCGGACCCGAACCGGTGAAGGACGTCACGGCCACGCCCCGTCGCCTCCCGGGGCCGTGGCGGGTAGGTTCCTGCCTCCAAGGGGCGCGACTCCTTGGAAATGGCGGATCCCGCCGTCAACGGTTCCTCCGATCAGAGAGGCACGAGTGATGACTGCACAGGGCTCAACGCACCACCCACCGCAGCGCATCGGTGTGGTCGCCGAGTCGACCGCCGGCGAGACCCGGGTCGCCGCGACACCGTCGACGGTCCGCGGCATCCTGGCCCTCGGCTACCGGGTCGTGGTCGAGTCCGGGGCGGGCACCGCCTCCGGCTTCACCGACGAGGCCTACACCGGGGCCGGCGCGGAGACCGGCGACGCCTGGGCGGCCGATGTCGTCCTCAAGGTCAACGCTCCCTCCACCGCCGAGCTCGCCCGGCTGCGCGACGGCGCGACCCTGATCGGCCTGCTCGCCCCGGCGCAGCGGCCCGAGCTGCTGGCCGCGCTGGCGGAGCGCCCGGTCACCGCGCTCGCGCTGGACGCGGTGCCGCGGATCTCGCGCGCCCAGTCGATGGACGTGCTCAGCTCGATGGCGAACATCGCCGGGTACCGGGCGGTGATCGAGGCGGCCCACGTGTTCGGACGGTTCTTCACCGGCCAGGTGACGGCCGCCGGCAAGGTGCCCCCGGCGAAGGTGCTGGTGGCGGGGGCCGGCGTGGCGGGGCTCGCCGCGATCGGTGCCGCCTCCAGCCTGGGGGCCGTCGTCCGCGCCACCGACCCGCGGCCCGAGGTGGCCGACCAGGTCAGGTCGCTGGGCGGCGAGTACCTGGCGGTGGACGTCGCCCAGGAGGCGGGCACCGACGGCTACGCCAAGGCGACCTCGGCCGACTACGACCGCGCGGCGGCCGAGCTCTACCACGCGCAGGCGCAGGACGTGGACATCGTGGTCACCACCGCGCTGATCCCCGGCCGGCCGGCTCCGCGACTGCTCACCGCGGCGGACGTGGCGGCGATGAAACCGGGCAGCGTCATCGTCGACATGGCCGCCGCGCAGGGCGGCAACGTCGAGGGCACGGTCGCCGGCCGGACGGTGGTCACCGACAACGGTGTCACCCTCATCGGGTACACCGACCTCGCCGCCCGGCTGCCGGCCCAGGCCTCGCAGCTGTTCGGCACCAACCTGGTGAACCTGCTGAAGCTGCTGACGCCGGGACGGGACGGGCGGCTGGTGCTGGACTTCGAGGACGTGGTGCAGCGGGCGGTGACGGTGGCCCGCCCGGGTGAGGTCACCTGGCCGCCGCCGCCCGTCGCGGTCTCCGCCGCGCCCGCCCCCGCGGCGGTGCCCGCCGCGGCGGACGGCGCGGCCGCCGAGCCGAGGCGGCCCCGGCTCACCCCGGCGGCCCGGTTCGGCCTGATCGGCGCCGGGATGCTGGCGATGTTCCTGCTGGTCGGCTTCGCTCCAGCCCAACTCGCCCGGAACTTCACGGTGTTCGCGCTCGCCGTGGTGATCGGCTACTACGTGATCGGCAAGGTGCACCACGCACTGCACACCCCGCTGATGTCGGTCACCAACGCGATCTCCGGGATCGTGGTGATCGGCGCGCTGCTGCAGATCGGGCACGAGAGCACGCTCGTCACCGTGCTGTCCTTCGTGGCGATCCTCCTGACCAGCGTCAACGTCTTCGGCGGCTTCGCCGTCACCCGCCGGATGCTGAGCATGTTCTCGACCTCCCCCGAAAGGCGCTGAGGCCCGATGACCTCCACAACGGCAGCCCACGCCGCGGACCTGGTCGCCGCCCTGCTGTTCATCCTCAGCCTGGCCGGGCTCTCCCAGCACCGCACCTCCCGGGCCGGCGTCGTCTACGGCATCGCGGGCATGGCCCTCGCCCTGGTCGCCACCGTCGTGGTGGCGGCGCGGAGCATCACGGCCGGGGCCGTCGCCCTGATCGTCGTCGCGATGGCGGTGGGCGGCGCGATCGGCCTGCTCCGGGCGCGGCAGGTCGAGATGACCCGGATGCCGGAGCTGATCGCCGTGCTGCACAGCTTCGTCGGCCTGGCCGCGGTGCTGGTCGGCTGGAACAGCTACCTGGAGGTGGAGGCGCACGGCGCGGCGCAGACCGCCGTCGCCGGGGACCTGCTGCGCATCCACCACGCCGAGGTGTTCATCGGCATCTTCATCGGCGCGGTCACCTTCACCGGCTCGATCATCGCCTTCCTCAAGCTGTCCGCGCGGATCGCCTCGCGCCCGTTGACACTGCCCGGCAAGAACGCGCTGAACCTGGGCGCGCTGGGCGCGTTCGCGGCGCTGACGGTCTGGTTCACGGTCAGCCCCGGCCCCGGCCTGATGATCTCGGTGACGGTGCTCGCCCTCGCGCTGGGCTGGCACCTGGTCGCCTCGATCGGCGGCGGCGACATGCCCGTGGTCGTCTCCATGCTCAACAGCTACTCGGGCTGGGCCGCGGCGGCCGCCGGGTTCCTGCTGGACAACAACCTGCTCATCGTCACCGGTGCGCTGGTCGGGTCCTCGGGTGCCTACCTGTCGTACATCATGTGCCGGGCGATGAACCGGTCCTTCCTGTCCGTCATCGCCGGCGGCTTCGGCATCGAGGCACCGTCGGGCGGCGGCGAGGAGCAGGGCGAGCACCGGGAGGTCCGCGCCGAGGAGGCGGCCCGGCAGCTCGCGCAGGCCAAGTCGGTCGTCATCACGCCGGGCTACGGCATGGCGGTGGCGCAGGCGCAGCACCCGGTCGCGGAGCTCACCCGGCGGCTGCGCGAGCGCGGGGTGGACGTGCGCTTCGGCGTCCACCCGGTCGCCGGACGGCTGCCCGGTCATATGAACGTGCTGCTGGCCGAGGCGAAGGTGCCCTACGACATCGTCCTGGAGATGGACGAGATCAACGACGACCTCGCCGCCACCGGCGTCGTCCTGGTGATCGGCGCCAACGACACCGTCAACCCGGCGGCCATGGACGACCCCGCCAGCCCGATCGCGGGCATGCCGGTACTGCGGGTCTGGGAGGCGGAGCAGGTGATCGTGTTCAAGCGGTCGATGGCCTCCGGCTACGCGGGGGTGCAGAACCCGCTGTTCTTCCGGGAGAACAGCGCCATGCTGTTCGGCGACGCCAAGCAGAGCGTCGAGGACATCCTGCGCGCCCTGGACGCCGAGCTCCCGGCGGGCGCGGCCCCGGCCGCCGACCGGGCCGGGGTCTAGGGCCGGGTCGAGGGCCGGGGCCTGGGCCGAGGCCCGGTCACCGGCGCGGGACCGGAGGATCCGCCGGGCGGGGCATCGGCCCGGCGGATCCTCCGGAGGGTCACGGCGCGCTCACGACACGCTGACGGCGCCCTGCTCAGGGCGCGGGTGTGGCCGGCGGGAGCAGCGGGCCGGTGAGCAGGGTGCCGTCCGCGCCGTACGGCCGGCCGTTCGGCACGCAGCCGTGCAGGCCCTTGATCTGCTGCATCATCACCGGCGCGGGCGCCCCCGGGCCGGGGCACTCGACGTGGCCCTGCCCGAGGATGTGCCCGACCTCGTGGTTGACGGCGAGGGCGTGGTACTCCTCGGGCTGTCCGACGTAGAACTCCGACAGCTCGGTCCAGCGCTTGAGGTTGATGACGACCTGGCGGTTCGCGGCGCAGTTGACCCAGCCGCCGGTGTCCAGCCCGTACTGGCCGCAGATCCGGTCGGTGGACTCCGGGGTGGCCAGGTAGACCGTGAAGTCCACCGGGTCGGCGTCCACCCGCTGGAACGACCAGCCGCCGCCCGCCGCCCAGCCCCGCTTGGTGTCTCCGAGGATCTTGTCCACCTCGGCGGCGAACTGCTCCGGACTGGCCTTCAGCCCGTTCTCGGCCCGCACCTTGTAGCGGTAGAGCTTCTCACCGGTGCCGAACCGGGCGGAGCCGCCGGTCGCCGTGGTGAACGCCAGCGGCTTCGGCGCGTCCTCGGCCCACGGCTTCCACCACAGCAGCCCCGCCGCCACGGCGGCCACCACCGCCAGCGCGACCGCCGCGTACCCCGCCCGCCCGCCGAGGCCCGGCGCCCTCACCCGCATCGCCGGGCGCCGGCGCCGGGTATCTCGGCGCGGTCGGGCGGCGCGGGGGCGCGGAACGGAGGAGCAGGCAGTGCAACGGTCATGTCAGGAAGGACGCGCCACCGGCCCCGCCCGGTTCACCGGATCACGCAAGACAGGGTGGCGGCGGCGGGCGGCTCAGGACGGCCGCGCGCCGTCCGGGGCCACCGCCGCCCAGTGCGCCGGCAGCTCGATCCGCTCGCCGTCCACGGTGAACTCCGTGGTGGAAAGCGGGAGTTCACCCGAGTCGAGAACGGTGAGACCGGCCGCCCGGAGCAGCTCTCCGAAGGCCTCGTCGGCGACCTCGGCGGGGGCCAGCCCGTGGGAGAACACCGGGCGCAGCTTCGGGGGCGGGCCGGCCGGGCCGCCCGCGAGGTCACCCAGGACGCGCTTGGCCGCCTCGGAGAGCTCGACGAGGAAGGCCCGGCCATGGGCGCCGAGCAGTGCGGCGACGGCCTCGGCGACCGGGCCGCGGTCGGCCGGCTCGCTCTGGTGGATCACGCCGCGCAGATAGACGTTGGCGTCGCCGAGGCGCTCGTGCAGGGCCCGGACGGCCGCCCGGTCGGTGGCGTCCAACTGGAGGTAGGAGGCCCGCTCCCCCGGGTCCGAGCGCCGGGCCAGCGCGACGGCGGCGGCGGACAGGTCGGCGCCGAGGACGCGGGGGAAGCGGCCGGCCAGGAAGCGGGTCTGGGTGCCGTTGCCGCAGCCGAGGTCGACGACCGGCAGCCCGGGGTCGGCCAGGTGCGGTTCGAACAGCGCGAGGTGGCGTTCGGCGGTGAGGGCCGGATCCGCGTCCCAGATCACCGCCCCCTCGTCCTCGGGCGCGTCGCGCCAGAAGCCCTCCCAGGAGTCGCGGTACCGGTTCGTCACGCTCATGAGGACCTCCCGAACATCACACAGGGTGTTCACAGCGTATCGCTCCGTCCCGTCGCCGTGCGGCCTGACCGGGGATGTCCCGACGGGGCTGTGCGGCGGGCCCGAAGTGGCCTTTACTGGAAGTGAACGCATTCGAGCCGGCGGGCCGGGAGGCGTTTCACCGCCCCTGCGGCCCACCGGTTCGACCGGTGACACCCGGCAGGAGGCCGCGCCATGAGCCCGCCCTCACAGGATCAGGTCTTACCTCGCCTGATCGTCGACAATCCCGACCGGATCCGCGGTCGGTCGTACGTGCTCGACCATGACCCACTGGTGGTCGGCCGGGACTCCACCTGCGGGCTCCAGCTGGTCGACCCGCTGCTCAGCCGGCGCCACGCCATGGTGTGGTGGGCCGGCGGGCACACCACCGTGGAGGACCTGAGTTCCACCAACGGCACCCGGCTGAACGGCCAGCGGGTGCTCGGCCAGCAGATTCTGCGCAGCGGGGACGTCCTGAGCTTCGGCCCACTGGAGGTCCACTACGAGGAGCCGGCGGACGCGGCGACCAAGGTCGCCGAGAAGGACCCGGAGGTGTCGGCCCTCCTCACCGGCGAAGACCCCCCGGCCCCCCGGCACCGCGGTGAGGCCGCGCCGACGCCGCATCCGCGGCCCCAGCCGCAGCTCGCGACGGCGCAGGAGGGAACCGCCCCGCCGGAGCAGGCGGCCCGCCGCAAGGAGCCCCCGAAGGCGAAGCCCCCGCCCGGGCCCGCCGACCCGCCGAGGCCGTCCGCGCCGCCGTACTCCCCGCCTCCCCGGCACCGCGCGCGGGCCCCGCAGTCCGCGCAGTACTCACAGGTCTTGCAGGCCTCGCAGGTTCCGCAGGCCTCAAAGGGCTCGCCGGACTCGCAGGCCTCGCTGCCGCGGCTGAACGTCCCGCCGCGGGACGCGCCGCGATTCGACGTCAACCAGCAGCGGGCCAAGGGGAACCTCAGCAACATCGGCAGGGACCAGGTCAACTACATCTGGCAGGACGACCACCTGCAGGTGGCCCGCCGCGAGACCTTCTTCCGCAAGATCGCCACCACCCGGATCTGGGCCCGGCACGTGCTGGTCACGGGCCTGGCGCTGGCCCTGCTCGGCAGCGCCTTCCTCGGATGGGAGGGTTCGAACCCGGACGTGCTCGGCGACCGGATCCAGGGCATCGCGCACAGCGCCAGCGTCGTGCTCGGGGTGACCGGCGTGCTGCTGCTGGTCTTCGGCTGCGCGGTGCTGATCCGGTCGGTGATCCGGCAGCGCCGGTACGAGAGGGAGGAGGAGCGCCGCCTCAATCCGGACCCGGACCCGTCGCCGTCCGGCTGAGGCGGCCCGGGTCCCTGGCGAAAGGACCGTCATGGTCTTCAACATCGGCAGCCAGCAGGGCGGCGTCATCAACAACGTCGCGGGCGACCAGACCGTCCACGGCGGCCAGCGCGGCCACCTCACGGCCGACGGCCGGGACGTCCGGGAGCTGGTCGGCGAGCTGCGCGCGGCCGTGGAGCGGGAACCGCTGCCCCCGGCGGTGGCTCCCGAGGTCCGGTCCGAGATCGACGCGCTGGACACCGAGGTCGCCCGCCCGGAGCCGGACCGCGAGGCCGTCGCGGGCCGCCTCACCCGGGTCACCCGCCTGCTCACCTCGGCCGGCGCCCTGGTGACCGCGGGCACCGGCCTGATCGGCCCGATCTCCGCACTGGCCGGCTGGCTCGGCACCCTGGGCCGCCCGATCCTCCAGGCCCTCGGCGTCTAGGGGAATGATGCGAAGGATCGGTGGTCGTAGGCGGTCAGCGAGCGCATGACGGGCTGGCCGGTGTGGTCGTTGTGCCAGATCGCGCAGGTCGGCGCGAGGACTCGGGCCATCACGCCGCCCGAAGTACCGCCCTGGGTGGCGTTGGAGTTCGGGCTGGGCCTTGAGGGTCCGGCCGACGGGCTCGACGGTCTGCCGAAGTGACTTGAACGGCGCGGATCCGGCCCGCAAGGCCTCCCCTTTCGAGCCGGCCGCCTCGGCCGAGGCGGCCGGTACCGGTCGCTCAGATGTGCGCGACCACCAGGAATTCGCCGTCGCCGGAGCCGACGGGTTCGCGGTGCCAGCCGCCGTAGATCCGATCGACGGTGAAGCCGGCGTCCGTCAATGACGCGCGGAGGTCGTGCTCGCCGCGGAAGGCGAGCGTGCCCGTGCTCAGCAGTTCCCCGCCGTCGGGGAAGCGGTAGTACTGGGAGAAGCTCACGACGCCGGGCCGGTCCTCGGCCACGTCGTTCCACAGCGCGACCTCGCGGCCGTCGGGGAGGGTGACGTGGCGCAGCGACTCGACCGGGGTCCACTCCTCCCATTCCCGGGGCCGTGGGTCGCGGGAATCGAAGACGATCCGGCCGCCCGGCACGAGGCTCCGCCGCAGATCGGCGAGCACCTCCGCCCACGCGTCGTCCGTCACGAAGAACTGTGCGACATGGGAGCTCATGACCGCCACGTCGAAGGCCGCGTCGGGGAGGTCGCGCGACGTGCCCTCCGTCCAGGTCACCTTCTCCGCGTCGGGCTTCGCACGAGCGGCGTCGAGCGACGCCGCGGCGGGATCCACTCCCGTCACCGTGTGTCCGGCGGCCGCGATGCCGAGGGCGAGGCGGCCCGTGCCGCAGCCCAGGTCGAGGACACGCAGGCGCTCCGCCGGTTCCTCGACGACGGAGAGGAAGAAGTCGTCCCGGTACGACCACGGGAACTCGGCGTCGTAGACGGCCACGAGCAGGGGATCGCGAAACTCGGCGTTGAGCATGGCCGGATCGTAGGCGGAGCATCCGGCCGGGCGCCACGGATTATTCGGCGCGGACCGCGGACCTCACGAAGTGCCCACCGCCGTCGCGCAGCCGTGGGCCGGGCGGAGTCGGTCTTCGGTTCGGCGCGCGCATGGCGTTCTGTTCGGTGTGGCTCCGGCGGTCGGTCGGACTGGACCGGCACCGACACCCGCGGGGCCGCCCTGGGTGCCGTCTTCGGCCGGACCGGCTGGATCTGCCAGGGCGCGGGCGCGGCCGATCCGACGGACCACGGCTTCCTGCGCCTGCCGGGCGTCCTGTGCGGTGTGCCCGCCCACAACTGACCCCCTGAGGCCCCGGCGGGGTGGTCAGCCGTCGCCGAGGCGGCGGCCGGTCACCTCGTCCGGGGTGATCCGCACCCACAGCGGACGGTCGCCGCCCGCCCAGGGGGTCGCGCCGGGCAGGTGGGCGAGGCGCCGCTCCTCCCCGGGGTCGTCGACGCGCTGCGCCGAGCCGAGCATCAGCACGCTCCAGCCCTCGCTCAGCCGGTCGTCGATGTGGTCGACCTGGAAGGAGAGCGGTGAGCCGTCCGGCGCCGCCGCGGAACTCCGGGGGGAGGTGCGGTAGACGACCGTCCGGCCGTCGACGGCGTAGTTCACCGGGTAGACGGTCGGCGCCGGGGTGCCGGGCAGACCCACCCGGCCGACCCCGTGGGTGCCCACCAGGACCCAGCACTCCGGCTCGGAGAGGTGCAGCAGGAGGGGCCGCGGCGTCCCGGGCACGGGCTGCGACTGCCCCGGCGGGGCGCCCGTCCGGTCCTCCAGCAGCTCGGCCCAGGTCATCTTCAGCGCGGCCGCGATCCGCACGAAGCCGGCCGGGTCGAAGGACGGGCCCGCCGCCAGCAGGTACCGCAGGTACGCCGGGGACATGGCGGCCTGGTGGGCCAGGGTCCGGTCGTCGAGGACCAGCTCGTCGCGGCGCTCGACGATCCGGCGGGCCACCTCGGCGGGGTCGGCCCGCCGGACGGCCTCAAGGTCGGGAGTGCGGTTCATCGGTCGGCTCCTCGGCTCACGGTCTCCTCGTCACGCCCGCCCCTCGAACGCTCCCCTCGCAGGATCCCCGGCCCGGGCCCGGTCGGCGCGGGGCGTGGGCCGTTCGGCCCTGCCCCGACCGGGTCAGGGCCGGCGGGTCAGGGACGGCGGGTCAGGGACGGGCGGGTCAGGGACGGTCAGGACCGCCGAGCAGCGGGGTCGCGACGGGCGCGGCGGCACCGACCAGGACGACGAGCTCATGGCCGCCGGGGTTGGTCTGCACGGGGACGGTGCGCCAGTTGTTGACCAACCAGACGTTGCCCGAGGGATCGATCCGCAGGCCGGTGTTCCGCTCCAGGCCGTCGCTCGGATAGCCGGTGTCGGGCGGTGAGATCGGCTGTCCGGTGCGGAAGCCGGGCGGGCAGGCGGAGAGGTCGGTCCCGCACAGCCGGGCGACGCGGTGGCCGCCGAAGTTCGCGACCCAGACCGTGTCCTCGCCGTCGACGGCGATGCCCCACGGCAGGAACAGGCCGCCGTTGACGAAGGGTTCCGGGGCCGGGGTGCCGTCGGCCCCGATCAGGGTGACCGAGGCCCCCGGGCGCGGGCCGTCGTCGCCGCCGACGGCGGCGTCCGCCAGCTCCTGCGCCGTGGTGTCCCCGCACGGGACCGGCAGGATGCCGCTGTTGCCGACCCAGGCGTTGCCCCGGCTGTCGGTGGCGACGGCCAGCGGACGGCGCAGGCCGCCGCCGGTGACGGTCCGCTCCGGGGTGCCGTCGGGAGCCAGGACCTGGACGCTGTCGCTGCCGTTGCCGGTGGCCCAGAGCCGTCCGGCCGGGTCCACGGCCGCGCCGAAGGGCTTCTGCAGACCGGGGGTGGGGACCTCCTGGGCGCGGGTGGCGTCACCGTCCGGGATCCTGGTCACGCTGTTCCCGCCGCAGTTGGCCACCCACACCGTGCCGGCCCGGTCGGCGGCCATGCCCTGGGGCTGGGCGATGCCGCCCCGGCGCCAGCCGTCGGGCGGGGACAGCGGGGCGCCGTCCGGGGCGAACTGCGAGACGCTGCGCTCCAGCGGCGCCGGGTCGATCGGGCAGCCGGAGCCCTGGAAGCCGAAGTTGGCGGCCCAGGCGCTGCCCCGCGCGTCGACGGTGACGCCGAAGCCGGCGCCGTAGAGGCCGCCGCCCTGGAAGGGCGCACCGGGGGCGTCCCGGCCGGTGGGGGTGAACTTGAGCACCGCGCGGCCGCCGCAGACCGGGACGGCGGGGTCGGCGCCGTACTCGTAGTTGTTGGTGACCCAGGCATTGCCGTCCCGGTCGAAGGCGATGTTGCCGGGGCCGTCGAGCTCCCGGCCGTTGCCGCCGTAGCGCAGGGCGACCGTCCAGGCCGCCGGGGCGGCGGGCAGCGCGGGGAGGTAGCTCGGGGCGGTGGCGGCCAGGTCGTAGAGGGCGGCGGCGTTGTGCCCGGGGTCGTGGGCGATGTCCACGGCGGCCCGCAGGGTGTCGCGGGGCCGGTCCCGGCCGGGGCGGCGGGCCAGGTCGAACAGCAGCTCGCAGGAGTCGCCGGTGACGCAGGCGGCGAGCAGGTTGGCGAGGGTGTTGAACTCGGCCAGGGTGGAGGTGCGGTCACCGTTGGGCGGGGCGGCGAGCGTCGCGGCGACGCCGCCGGTACCGGTGTCGGCGAGGTTGTGCGCGACGGCGGCCGCGTTGCGCAGCCCGGGCCCGGTGCCGGAGACGCCGGCCGGGCCGGTGAAGCGGGCCAGCGCGTAGGCGACGGCGACGGTGGTGCGCTCGTTGACGACCAGCTCGGGCGGGGCCTGCGCCCCGCTGAGCACGGCCGCGAGCACCACCGGCCCGCCCCGGGCGCCGCTCTCCCCGGACCGGGGCAGCTCGGCGAGCACGTAGAGCACGGCGTGCGGGTCGTCCGGGCGGCGGTAGTCGAGGCCGAACCGCCCGTCCTCCCCGCTGCGGGCACGGGCCAGCACCTGCGGCGCACCGTCCGGGCCGTCGCCCGCCCGGTAGAGCGTCACCTCGGCGTCCGCCAACGGGGTGTCACCGCTGCGCACCACCCCGCACTGGTCGACCGGATCCCAGACGGGGGGAACGGAGCCCACCGCGTGCGACGGCCCGGCGGCGAGCTGGGCCAGGAGGGCGGCGGTCAGCAGGACGCCGCGGCGTCGGCGCATGGGCGGGGCTCCGTTCGGTCGCAGGACGGGAGGGTCGGCCGCCCCGCCCGCGACGGGCGAGGGCGCGCGGCCGCCGCCCTCCTGCCTGCCACATCCCCGGGGCCGGGCGCACGCGACCGGCCCGAGGACGCCGCGGAAATTGCCCGGTACGGCCGAGAGCCGCCGCCGGGCCGGCCTCCGCCCGCGCGGTGCCCGCGCGCCGGCGCCGGGCCCCCTCAGTGGGCGCCGATCGCCCGCAGGGTGTCCAGGCGGGCCGCCCGCCGCGCCGGCCAGAGCGCGGCCAGCACGCCGATCGTCGGGCCGAGCAGCAGGAACAGGCCGAGGCTCGTCCAGGGCAGCACGATCGCGTACTGCGGGAGCGAGGACCTGGCGAGGCTCCCGCACGACCAGGCCAGGAAGATCCCGGTGCCGATGCCCAGGGCGGCGCCGAACAGCGAGATGACCACCGATTCCAGGCGCAGCATCCGCCTGACGCCCCTCCGGTCGAGGCCGATCGCGCGCAGCAGACCGATCTCGCGGGTGCGCTCGACGACCGACATCGCCAGGGTGTTGACCACGCCGAAGGCGGCGATGACGACGGTCATGCCGAGCAGGCCGTACATCATCCCGAGCACCGCGTCG
This sequence comes from Kitasatospora sp. NPDC057692, assembly GCF_042799475.1. Taxonomy (NCBI): domain Bacteria; kingdom Bacillati; phylum Actinomycetota; class Actinomycetes; order Kitasatosporales; family Streptomycetaceae; genus Kitasatospora; species Kitasatospora sp. NPDC057692. The sequence continues at coordinate 31,393 of NZ_JBHVIV010000038.1, forward strand.
ACAGGTCCCGACTGGGCCTTCGTCAGCTGTTCCTGGGTCTGCACCCGCAGCAGCGGGCTGTTGCCGAGGGCTTCGCGGATGCGCTGGTCGAGTCCGTCGGCGCCGGGCGCGACCTTGACCAGGACGGTGTCCGGGCTCCCGCCGTCGGCGTACGGCAGGACGTCGTCCATGGCGCCCAGGGCGCCGCCGACCACGCGGGTGTACCGGTAGACGCCCGCGACGGTGAGCTCCTTGTCGTGGCCGAAGCCGACGGTGCCGCGGAAGGTGTCGCCCGTCGTCAGCCCCGTGCCCTCGGCCAGCTTGTCGGAGAGCGCGATCCGGCCGGGGCCGACGGCGGCGAGGGATCCGCTGCTGAACTCCAGCGCGGCCACGTCGGCGAACCGGTGCGGGTCGGCGCCGGTGAGGGTGGTGTACTCGCCCCGCGCGCCCAGGGACGTGGAGGCGAGGGGCACCGCCCGTGCGACCCCCGGGACGGCGGAGACCTTGGCGGCGAGGGCGGGGTCGATGCCGCCGGAGCCGGTGTTGGTCACCTGGTAGTCCGCGGTCAGGGCCCCGACCGCCGCCGCCCTGAGGGCGGCGTTCATGGAGCTGCCGGTCACGCTCAGGCCCGTGATCAGGGTGAGTCCGATCATCAGGGCGCAGGCGGTGGCCGCGGTGCGGCGCGGGTTGCGCAGGGCGTTCTCCCGGGCGAGCCTGCCGGTGGCGCCGAAGAGCCGGGTGGTGATCATCCCGGTCAGAAGAACCAGCGGGCGGGAGAGCAGGGGCGCGAGCACGATCACGCCGGTGAGGGTGAGCGCGGAGCCGAGCGCGGCGGCTCCGAGGTTGGCGTCGGAGCCGTTCCGGCGCGTGGCGAGGTACAGCATGACGAGGACGCCGGCGCCGGTGAGCAGGGTGCCGAGGCTGTTGCGGAGCAGCAGGCCGCGCCGGGGTGGTGCCAGGTCGACGGCGGTGAGGGCCTCCACCGGTGCGGTCCTGGCCGCCTTCCGGGACGGCAGCCAGGCGGCGAGTACGGTGACGCCGACGCCGACCAGCAGGGCGCGGACGAGCGTGTCCACGGAGACGATCAGGGGGCCCGGCGGCAGGCCCGCGCCGGCCGCGTTCAGGATCGGACGCGTGGCGGCCGCGATGCCGGTGCCCAGGGCGATGCCGACGGCGGAGGCCCCGAGCCCGAGGAGGGCGGCTTCGGCGAGCACCGTTCGCACGACCTGGCGGCGGGAGGCTCCCACCGCGCGCAACAGGGCGGTCTCCCGGCTGCGCTGGGCGGTCAGCATGGCGAAGGTGTTGGCGATCACGAAGGCACCGACGAAGAGGGAGACCCCCGCGAAGGCCAGCAGCGTACGGGTGAGTTCCTTGGTGCCGGCTGCGATCTGCCGGGCCTGCTCGTCCGCGAGCCGGGCGCCGGAGGTGACGGTGATGCCGTCGGTGGGCAGCAGGGCACGGATCCGATCGGTGAGGGCCTGGTCGTCGGTGCCGGGGGCGGAGGCGACGGCGAGTTCGTCGAACCGGCCGGCCTGGAGGAAGAGCCGCTGTGCGGTGCCGGTGTCGAAGAGCGCGAGGGTGCCGCCCGCGGTCACCCGCGGGTCGTCGGTGTCGACGGTGCCGACCAGTGTCGCGGTGAGCGTGGGGCCTTCGGTCGCGAAGCGGACGGTGTCACCGACGGCGTAGCCGGCCTTCTCCGCGGTGTGCCGGTCGAGTGCGATCTCCCCGCCGGTGGCGGGGGCGCGTCCGGCGTTCAGGGGGAAACGGTCGTCACGGTCGGAGCCGGGGGTGCCGGGTGCGTGGTTGGTGGCCAGGTTCTGCCAACTGCTGTCGGCGTTGAGCGGTCGGCCGTCCTTGGCCGCGAGGGTCGCGGTTCCGTTGACGATCGGGTGCACGGAGGTGACGCCGGGCAGGGCCCGGACCTGGTCGGCGAGTTCGCCGGTGAGCGCGGTGGAGAGGGTGTCGTCCGCCTCCTTGTCGGAGGCCCGCCGGGAGGCGGCCTGGACGGACACGGCGACGTCCTTGAGGCTCCGGGCGGATGCTCCGCGCAGGGCATGGGTGACGGACTCGCCGAAGACCAGCGTGCCGCAGACGAAGGCGACGCCGAGCGTGATGGCGAGGGCGGTCATGGCCAGTCGGGCCTTGTGCGCGAGGACGTTGCGCAGGGCTGTTCGCAGCATGGGTGCGGTTCCCGCTTCCGGGGTGTGTGGCGGTGGTCTGGGTGTGTGGCGGTGGCCGGGCGGCAGGCGGTGGCCGCGCGGGCGCGGGCGCGGGCCGGACGGCGGAGGGCGGACGGCCGCCGGGTCAGCTGGTGCGCGCGCCGGTGTCGTACCGGCGCATCCGGTCCAGCACGCCCTCGGCGGTCGGTGCGGTCAGCTCGTCGGTGAGCCGGCCGTCGGCGAGGAAGACCACGCGGTCGGCGTACGCGGCGGCGGCCGGGTCGTGGGTGACCATGACGACGCTCTGGCCCCACTGGCGGACGGACTCCCGCAGGAAGCCCAGGATCTCGGCGCCGGAGCGGGAGTCGAGGTTGCCCGTCGGCTCGTCCGCGAAGACGATCTCCGGGCGGGACGCGAGGGCCCGGGCCACGGCGACGCGCTGCTGCTGGCCGCCCGACAGCTGGGCGGGGCGGTGGCCCAGCCGCCCGGAGAGGCCGACGGCCGCCACGACCGTCTCCAGCCACGCCGGGTCGGGCCTGCGGCCCGCGATGGCCGACGGCAGGGTGATGTTCTCCAGTGCCGTGAGGGTGGGGAGCAGGTTGAACGCCTGGAAGACGAAGCCGACGCTGTCCCGGCGGAGCCGGGTGAGCTGCCGGTCGTTCAGGTCGGTCAGTTCGGTGCCGCCGATCCGCGCGGAGCCCGCGGTGGCCCGGTCGAGGCCCGCCATGCAGTGCATCAGCGTCGACTTGCCGGAGCCCGACGGGCCCATGATCGCGGTGAACCGGCCGCGTTCGAACTCCACCGAGACCTCGTCCAGGGCGACGACCCGGGTCTCCCCGTGGCCGTGGACCTTGCACAACCCGGTCGCCCGGGCGGCGGCGGAATCCGTGGAAGGACGGGCGGGAACGGGGGCGGCGGCCTGCATCGGCATAAGGGCTCCGGGCTTGACGGGACGAGGTGGGTGACTGCTCCTCATCCTCGGTGCGCCGGACGCCCGGACCGTCGCCCTCAGGGCCTGAACGGGGCGTCTGCCGGAGGGCGGACCCGGGGGTGCGGGTGGTCCTCCGGGCGGACGGCCGTCTCCGTCCTTCGACAGAGGCGGTGCGCGGTGCGCCGGTGCGCCGGTGCGCCGGTCAGGTCAGGTCACCAGACCGACGCGGTGGGCGAGGACCGCGGCCTGGAGGCGGCTGCCCGTGCCCGTCTTCACCAGGACGGCGCTGACGTGGGTCTTCACCGTGCCCACGCCGATGCCCAGACTGCGGCCGATCTCCGCGTTGGCGAGGCCCTGGCCCAGCAGGGTGAGGACGTCGCGTTCCCGGTCGGTGAGCGCGTCCAGCGGCTCCGTCGGGTCCGCCCCGCGGCCCGGTCCGGCGCCGGGGCCGCGGGCGTCGCCGTCGAGCATGCGCTCGATGACGGTGCGGGTGACTCCCGGCGACAGGACCGCGTCGCCCGCGGCGGCGGCCCGTACCGCGCTGATCAGCTCCTGCGGGCCCTCGTCCTTGAGGAGGAACCCGGTGGCGCCGTACCGCAGCGCGCGCGTCACGTTCTTCTCGTCGCCGAAGGTGGTGAGCATCACGACCTGCGGCCGGGGGCTCAGCTCCAGGAGCGGTCCGATCGCGGCGAGGCCGTCGAGCACGGGCATCCGGATGTCGACGAGGGCCACGTCGGGCCGGGTCAGGGCGGCGGTCCGCACGGCCTCCTCGCCGTTCGACGCCTCGCCCACCACCTCGATGCCCTCGGCATGGCGCAGGATCAGCCGCACGCCGTGCCGGATCAGCTCCTCGTCGTCGGCGAGCAGGACCCGCACCGGGCGGTGCCCGGACAGGGGAAGGTCGGTCACGGGGACTCCCACGGTGGTGTGCGCGACACGAGCGGCACGGTGAAGCGGTCGATCGCTGCCAAGGTATCGCCACGGAAGCAGTACCTGGTGATTCCGAGCCGGTCGGGGTCCCGCTCGCCGTCCGCGGCGGGGCCCTCGAACGGGAGGGTCGAGTACAGGCAGTCCGTCACGGCCTCGGGCCGGGCCGGCTCGCGGCCGGTCGCCGCCGCGCGCGCCGGCGCGCTGTCCCCGTACACGGCCTGCTCGACCAGCGCGCGCGGCATCCCGATCCGGGGCGGCTCCTGGCTGCGGGGTTCGGGGTCGGGGAACGCCTGACCGACCAGCACGAGGCTGCCCATCATCATCACGCCCACGCCCAGGAGTCCGAGGAACGCGCCGAGGGTCCCCACGAAACGGCGCCGGAGACCGGTGGGCGGCCGCTCGGCCGTCGCGTCGGCGGCGGACGGGCCGGACGGCGTTCCTCCCGGCGGAAGCTCCACGGCGACCGGGTACGCCTCCGGGTCCGGCCGCGCCGGGATCCGGGCCGTCACGGCGAAGCCGCCGACCGGTGTGGGGCCGGCCTCCAGCACACCGCCGAGCAGCGCCACCCGTTCCCGCAGCCCGGCATGGCCGCGCCCCGAACCCGCGCCGTCCGCCGCCCGCGGGAGCACCGGCGCCGGCCCGTTGCGCACGAGCACCTCGACCCCGTCGGCGGTGTGGGTGACCGCCACGGCGACCCGGGCCCCGGCGGCGTAGCGGTGCACGTTGGTCAGCGACTCGCGCACCACACGGTGCACCGCGCGCCGCACCTGCGCCGGCCGCTCGTCCAGGTCGGGCCCCTCCCAGCGGAGGTCGACGGGGATGCCGCAGCTGCGCGACTCCGTGACCAGCGCCTCGACGTCGGGCCGGGTGCCCGTGGCACCGGTCAGGGCACCGGTCCCGGTGTCGCGGTCCAGCGGGCCCAGGACGTCGAGGACCTCGCGCAGCTCCCGCATCGCGTCCCCGACGGTCCTGCGCACCAGGGCCGCCTCGTCCCGCAGTTCCGGCGACTCCTTCTGCAGGGCCATCTCCAGACCGCCCGTGTGGAGGGAGATCAGGCTGAGCCGGTGACCGATCAGGTCGTGCATCTCGGCCGCGATCCTGGACCGCTCGTGCAACCGGGCCTCGCTGTCCGCGATCCGGCGGGCGGCCTCCGCGGTGGCGGCGCGCTCGCGCAGCGCGCCCAGCAGCCGGTCCTCCTGTCCGCGCGCGATGCCCAGCAGCCCCGGCACCACCAGCACGGTGGTGGCCAGGACGGCGCCGGTCGCGAACCCGAAGGAGTGGCCGCCGAGCCCGGTCACAGGGGCGGAGAGGCCGCAGCTCAGCGTCGTCACGGCGGCCGCGGCGAGCAGCACGGCCCCCCGCCGCCGGGAAGCCGTCAGGCGGCGCGCGGTGGTGTACGCGGTCATGGCGGCCGGCAGCCCGGCGGCGGGCAGCAGGCCCAGGACCGCCGAGACGCACAGCAGGCTCGCCACGGGCCGCCGGCGCCGCACCGCGAGCAGGGCGAGGGCGAGGGCGGCCAGGAGGAACCGGACCTCGGCCGACGGGCCGGGCCCCTGCAGGATCAGCTGGGTCACGAGCACCAGCACGGCGCCGCCGGCCACCTCCGCGAACGCACGCCACGGCCCCCGGCGCCGTCGGCCGGGAACCGTGAACGCGCGTCGGAGGATCAAGGCCACCGGCCCATTCTCCAGGCCGCCGCACCCGCCCTCGTGCGACCTGGGGATGAGCCGCCCCTCCGCCGAACGCCGGAGGCCCGGGCGGAGGGCCCCGGGATCCGCGTCGGCCTGCCGCACCCGGGCCGTCCGGGGGCCGGACGGTGTGGACGCCGATCGCGGTGGGCGAAGGGGGCCTCCCCGCCCGGTGCTCGACCGGACGTCCGCCGACCGTTCCCCGGCCGGGCCGCCGGTCGGGGGTGGACCGGAGGGCGGTAGCCGCTCAGTCGCGGGCGGGTGTGATGAGCCCGTAGTGGCCGTCGTAGCGGTGGTAGAGGACGTTCCCGCGCCCGGTGGCCGTGTCGGTGAAGAAGACGAACGGCAGGCCCGACAGGTCGAGGCGTTCCGCCGCCCCGTCCGTCGTCAGCTCCGGTACGGCGGCCGGGCTCACCGTCAGTCCGGGGACGGGCTCGGCGGTCGCACCGACCGAGGCGAGCCGGTGGGTGCCGGTGCGGGCGTCGCGGTAGACCACGCTGTCGGCCCCGCTCCCGGCGTCGGTGAACAGGTGGAAGGCGTAGTCCATCGCCTCCAGGTCGAGCACGGCGGCCCAGGCGCTCTGCCGGGCCAGGCCGTAGGCCTTGTGCCGGACGATCCGCCGCTCCGGCGCCGCCCGCTCGACGTGCTGCGGGCTGTGCTCCTCGCCGCCGCGGCCGACCCAGGCGCCCGTGTGGTGGCACTGGCGCACCTTGGCGAGCTTGGTGCCGAGGCGGTCCTGGAGCCGGTCGACGGCCTCCTGCATGGTGGCGGCCGCGACCTGGGCCCGGACCGGACGGCCGTTCAGGTCCACGACGGCCTGGGCGACGGACGGACGGGCCACCGAGTGGTGCGGCTCCTGGGTCAGCTTCACCCGCACCGCCAGGACCGGCTCGTGGATCCGGCGGAGCACGGCCTCCACCTTCGCCCGGGCGTAGTCGGGCGCGGCGAGCGAGACCTGGCCGCGGGTCGCGACGGTGATCCCGACGGTGGGCGGGCTCTGGAGCTGGGTCATCGGAACGTCCTTTCCTGAAGGAGCCGGGACGTGAACACCTCGACCGCGTCGCCGTGTTCACGGCACCGATCCTCCGGGGGCGGGCGCCGGGGAGGCAGGGCCGGAGGACCCCCTCCCGGCCGCCACCGGTCCCGGTGCGATGTGCCCGAGGGTCCCGGGCGGCCCGCTCGGACCGCCCGCCGCCTCGGCGAACGCCCGCGCGGCGGCCCGAAGGGCGCAGCCGCCCCGGGACCTTCGGCGGGCGGATGGGGCTGCTCGGACCCTGGGGCCGGGCGTCCGGCCGGCGGGACGCTGGTGGTCGAACGGGGCCGCGCACACCGGTGGCGCGGACCGCCGAGGACCGGGAGGGCGCAGGCATGGCGCACAACGTGACGGTGGGGATCGACGGTTCGGCGCCGAGCGCGGCCGCGGCCGAGTGGGCCGCCCGCGAGGCGGGCCGGCGGGGGCTCCCGCTGCGGATGATCCACGTGGCGGGGACGGAGGCCGACGCCCTGGAGCGCGACCTGGGCGGCGGGGCCGCCCTGCCCGGCCGGGTGGCCGACCTCTGCGACGGGGTCGCCGCCGCGCTGCCCGAGCTGGACGTCACCTGCGAGGTGCAGCCCGGGCATCCGGCGTACACCCTCGCCGCCGCGAGCGAGCGGGCGGAGCTGCTGGTCCTGGGGTCGCGCGGCCTCGGCGGGTTCGCCGGGCTGCTGGTGGGCTCGGTCGGGCTGCGGACGGCCGCCCGGTCGCTGTGCCCCGTCGTCCTGGTCCGGGCGGCCGCGGCGCGGGAGGACGGCGACGCGGCCGGGGACGTCGTGGTGGGCGTGGAGAGCGACCGCTCGTGCGACGCCGTCCTGGAGTTCGCCTTCCAGCAGGCCGCCGACCACGGCGTCGGCCTGCGGGCGGTGGAGAGCCGGAGCACCTCCCACGACACCTACACGACCCGGGCGCCCGTCGAGCAGGCCGAGATCCGGGAGGCGATGGCCGCCGCCGAGCAGCTCCGGCTGGAGGACGCGCTGGCCCGCTGGCGGGAGAAGTACCCGCAGGTCCCGGTCGAGGCCGCGGTGAGCCCCTGGAGCCCGAGCCGGGCGCTGGTGGAGGCCTCGCACGGCGCCTCGCTGGTGGTGCTCGGCCGGCGGGCGGTCAGGCACCCGCTGACCGGACCCCACCTCGGGCCGGTGGCCCAGTCGGTGCTGCACCACGCGCACGCCCCGGTCGCGGTCGTCCCGCACGACTGACCCCGGCCGCCGCGGCGGGGCCAACCACCCGCCGCGGCAGGGACCTTCGGACCCGCGAACAGGTCCCGTTGGGCGGATCCCCGCCGGCCCCCGAGCAAGGAACCTGGAATCGAAGGCGCCCACGGCGCCCGATGTCGGACGATGACCGGAAAGGCAGTCCAGCATGACGACCCGCCCGCAGCGCGACGCGCAGCCGTCGCCCACGAGCGCTCTCCCCACCCCACCCGTCAGCGTCGACGGGCTGGTCGCCGCCGCCCTCACCGCCCTGGAGGAGTACGCCTCCTTCACCCAGGAGCAGATCGACCACATCGTCAGGAAGGCCTCCCTGGCCGCACTGGCCCAGCACACCGGCCTCGCCGTCCTGGCGGTGGAGGAGACCGGGCGGGGCCTGTTCGAGGACAAGGCCGTCAAGAACGTCTTCGCCTGCGAGAACGTCACCCATGTGATGGCCCGGACGAAGACCGTCGGGGTGGTGCGCCGGGACGAGATCGACGGCATCGTGGAGATCGCCGAGCCGGTCGGCGTGGTCGCCGGCATCACACCGGTGACCAACCCCACCTCCACCACGATCTTCAAGGCGCTCCTCGCGCTCAAGACCCGCAACCCGATCGTCTTCGCCTTCCACCCGGCCGCGCAGCGCTGCTCGGCCGAGGCCGCCCGGATCGTCCGCGAGGCCGCGGTGGCGGCCGGGGCACCGGAGCACTGCGTCCAGTGGATCGAGGAGCCGTCGATGGCGGCCACCGAGGAGCTGATGCGCCACCCGGGCGTCGCGACCATCCTCGCCACCGGCGGCAACGGCATGGTGCGGGCGGCCTACAGCTGCGGCAAGCCGGCCCTGGGCGTCGGCGCGGGCAACGTGCCGGCGTACGTCGAGCGCAGCGCGGACCTGCGCCGGGCGGTGAACGACATCGTGCTGTCGAAGACCTTCGACAACGGCATGATCTGTGCCTCCGAGCAGGCCGTGATCCTGGACGCGGAGATCCGCGACGCCGCGCTCGCCGAGTTCCGCCGGCTGAAGGCGCACCACGCGAGCGCCGAGGAGAAGGCGCTGCTGGAGCGGTACGTGTTCGGCGTCGGGGACGGCGTCTCCTGCGCGGGTGCGAAGCTGAACGCCGAGGTGGTGGGCCGCACCGCCGCCGAGATCGCCGAGGCGGCCGGCTTCGAGGTGCCGGCCGACACCTCGGTGATCCTCGCCGACTGCGAGGAGGTCGGCCCGGCCGAGCCGCTCACCCGGGAGAAGCTCTGCCCGGTGCTCGCCGTGCTGACCGCCGGATCCCGCCGGGAGGGCGTCGAACTGGCCGCCGCGATGGTGGAGTTCGACGGGCTCGGGCACTCGGCCGCGGTGCACACCGAGGACGCGGCGTTCACCGAGGAGTTCGGGCACGCCGTCAAGGCCTGCCGGATCATCTGGAACGCGCCCAGCTCGCAGGGCGGCATCGGCGACGTCTACAACGCCTTCACGCCCTCGCTGACCCTGGGCTGCGGCAGCTACGGGCACAACTCGGTGGCGGGCAACGTCTCGGCGCTGAACCTGGTGAACATCAAGCGGATCGGGCGGCGCAACACCAACATGCAGTGGTTCAAGGTCCCGCCGAAGATCTTCTTCGAGCGCAACTCCGTCAAGTACCTGGCGAGCATGCCGAACGCGCACCGCATCGTGGTGGTCACCGACCACACCATGGTGGCGATCGGCCACCTGGAGCGGATCCGGGGCGTGCTGGACCGGCGCCGGGAGCCGGTCGAGGTCCGGGTCGTCGACTACGTCGAGCCCAACCCGAGCATCGATACGGTGCGCCGGGGCGCGGAGCTGATGCGGGAGTTCGAGCCGGACACCATCATCGCGCTCGGCGGCGGCTCGCCGATGGACGCGGCCAAGGTGATGTGGCTGATGTACGAGCACCCGGAGGTGGAGTTCGCGGACCTCAAGGAGAAGTTCTTCGACATCCGCAAGCGCGCCTTCACCTTCCCCGACCTGGGCGAGAAGGCCAGGCTGGTGTGCATCCCGACCACCTCGGGCACCGGCAGCGAGGTCACCCCGTTCGCGGTGATCACCGACACCGCCACCGGCCAGAAGTACCCGCTCGCCGACTACGCGCTCACCCCGAGCGTGGCGATCGTCGACCCGGCGCTCACCACCCGGCTGCCCGCGGACGTCACCGCCGACACCGGGTTCGACGCCCTCACCCACTGCATCGAGACCTATGTCTCGGTCTACGCCAACGACTTCACCGACGGCCTGGCGCTGCAGGGCATCCGGCTGATCTTCGAGAACCTGGAGCGGGCGGTGACCGCCGGGCCGGAGGACCCGCAGGCCCGGGAGCGGATGCACAACGCGGGGACGATCGCCGGCATGGCCTTCGGCTCGGCCTTCCTGGGCGCCGTGCACGCGATGGCGCACACCCTGGGCGGCACCTTCCACGTCGCCCACGGGCGGACCAACGCGCTGCTGCTGCCGCACGTGATCCGCTGGAACGGCTCGGCCCCGGCGAAGGTCACCGGCTGGCCCAAGTACCAGAGCTACGTGGCCCCGGAGCGCTACCAGGCGATCGCCCGGACGCTCGGCCTGCCGGCCGCCACCCCGGAGCAGGGCGTCGAGTCGCTCGCGGCGGCGGTCGAGGAGCTGCGCGACCGGGTCGGCATCCCGCGTTCCTTCAAGGACGCCGGGGTCGACGAGGAGGCCTTCCTGACGGCGCTGCCGCAGCAGGCGATGAACGCCTACGAGGACCAGTGCGCCCCCGCCAACCCCCGGATGCCGCTGCTCGCCGACATGCAGCGGCTGATGCGCCAGGCCTACTACGGCGACCAGGCCTGAGAAGGGACACCCCCGAGATGACCACCTCGCAGCAGACGCAGCCGCGGACCGCTTCCGCCCCGGCCGGAGCCTGGGACGGCTTCGCCGGCGGCCCCTGGCAGGACGCGGTCGACGTGCGCGACTTCGTCCAGCGCAACTACACCCCGTACGAGGGCGGCGCCGCCTTCCTGGCCGGCCCCACCGAGCGGACCCTCGCGGTCTGGCGGCGGATCACCGAGCGCTTCCCCGAGGAGCGTGCCAAGGGCGTCCACGACGTCGCGTACGACATCCCCTCCACCATCACCGCACACGCCCCCGGCTGGATCGACCGGGAGCGGGAGCTGATCGTCGGCCTGCAGACCGACGCCCCGCTCAAGCGCGCGATCATGCCCAACGGCGGCTGGCGGATGGTCGCCGGCGCGCTGCGGACCTACGGCTACCCGGTCGACCCGGGGCTGGAGAAGGTCTTCACCGAGTACCGCAAGACCCACAACGCCGGGGTGTTCGACGCCTACACACCCGAGATCAGGGCCGCCCGCAAGGCCGGCGTCGTCACCGGCCTGCCGGACGCCTACGGCCGCGGCCGGATCATCGGCGACTACCGCCGGGTCGCCCTCTACGGCGTGGACCGGCTGGTGGCGGCGAAGCTCGCCGAGAAGGCGGATCTTGACGCCGCCCCCACCGACCCGGCGCGGCTGGAGGACACGATCCGCCTGCGCGAGGAGCTCGCCGAGCAGATCCGCGCGCTGGGCGAGCTCAAGGCGATGGCCTCGGCCTACGGGTACGACATCGCCGGGCCGGCCACGACCGGCCGGGAGGCCGTCCAGTGGCTGTACTTCGCCTACCTGGCGGCGGTGAAGGAGCAGAACGGCGCGGCCATGTCGCTCGGCCGCACCTCGACCTTCCTCGACGTCTACTTGCAGCGCGACCTCGACGCCGGGCTGCTGACCGAGGAGCAGGCCCAGGAGCTGGTCGACGACTTCGTCATCAAGCTGCGGATCGTCCGCTTCCTGCGCACCCCCGAGTACGACGAGCTGTTCTCCGGCGACCCGACCTGGGTCACCGAGTCGATCGGCGGCATGGGCGCGGACGGCCGCACCCTGGTCACCCGGACCTCCTTCCGGTACCTGCAGACCCTGTACAACCTCGGTCCGGCGCCCGAGCCCAACCTGACCGTCCTCTGGTCGCCCCGACTGCCCCTCGGCTTCAAGGAGTTCTGCGCCGAGGTGTCGATCGACACCTCCTCGGTGCAGTACGAGTCGGACGAGCTGATGCGCCCGCGCTTCGGCGACGACACCGCGATCGCCTGCTGCGTCTCGGCGATGGCGGTCGGCAAGCAGATGCAGTTCTTCGGCGCCCGGGTGAACCTCGCCAAGACGCTGCTCTACGCCGTCAACGGCGGCCGGGACGAGAAGTCGGGCGAGCAGGTCGGCCCCGACACCGGGGCGATCACCTCGGAGGTGCTCGACTACGACGAGGTGATGGCGCGCTTCGACGAGCAGATGGAGTGGCTCGCCGGGACGTACGTCCACGCGCTCAACGTCATCCACTACATGCACGACAGGTACGCCTACGAGCGCCTGGAGATGGCGCTGCACGACCGGGACGTGCGCCGCACCATGGCCTGCGGCATCGCCGGCCTCGCGGTGGCGGCGGACTCGCTGTCCGCGATCAAGTACGCGAAGGTCACCCCGGTGCGGGACGGCACGGGCCTGGTCACCGACTACCGGATCGAGGGCGAGTACCCTGCGTACGGCAACAACGACGACCGCGCGGACGCCATCGCCGTCCACCTGGTCGAGGAGTTCATGCGCAAGGTGCGCAAGCACCCCACCTACCGGGGCGCCGAGCACACCCAGTCCGTCCTCACCATCACCTCCAACGTGGTGTACGGCAAGAAGACCGGCAACACCCCGGACGGCCGCCGGGCGGGCGAGCCGTTCTCGCCCGGCGCCAACCCGATGAACGGCCGCGACCGCCACGGCTACGTCGCGAGCGCGCTGTCGGTCGCCAAGCTCCCCTACGCGGAGGCCGAGGACGGCATCTCGCTCACCCACACCGTCGCCCCGGACGCGCTCGGCCGCACGGCGGAGGAGCGGGTCACCAACCTGGTCGGCGTGCTGGACGGCTACACCGCCGTCGGCGGCTTCCACATGAACGTCAACGTCCTGAACCGGGACACCCTGGTGGACGCGATGGCCCACCCGGAGAACTACCCGCAGCTGACCATCCGGGTCAGCGGCTACGCGGTCAACTTCGTCCGGCTCACCCGCGAGCAGCAGCTCGACGTGATCAACCGCACCTTCCACGACGCGCTGTAGCCCCGCCGCCCCCACCCGCCCCCGCGCCGCCGGTGCCCCGGAACCCCGGGCACCGGCGGCGCCCCGTACCGCTGGAGAGGAAGAACGCGATGACCGACGGCGCCCCCGCCCCCGCCGCCTCCGCGACCGGCATGCTGCACTCCTGGGACCTGTCCACCGGCGTCGACGGCCCGGGCACCCGCTTCGTGGCCTTCCTGGCCGGCTGCCCGCTGCGCTGCCAGTACTGCCACAACCCCGACACCCGCTACCTGAGCGACGGCCGCCCGGTCACCGCCGACGAGATCGTCCGGGAGGCCGCCAAGTACACCGCCTTCATCGGCGCCTCCGGCGGCGGCGCGACCGTCAGCGGCGGCGAGCCGCTCCTCCAGCCCGCGCTCACCGGCGAACTCCTGCACCGCCTCAAGCACGAACTCGGCCTGCACACCGCCCTGGACACCTCCGGCTACCTCGGCGCCCGCGCCGACGACGCCCTGCTCGCCGACACCGACCTGGTCCTGCTGGACGTCAAGTCCTGGGACCGCGCCCTCTACCGCCAGGTGACCGGCCGCCGGCTCTCCCCCACCCTGGACTTCGCCCGCCGCCTGGCCGGGCTCGGCACCGAGGTCTGGGTGCGCTTCGTGCTCGTCCCCGGCCTCACCGACCCCGCCGAGAACGTCGAAGGGGTCGCCTCCTTCGCCGCCTCGCTCGGCAACGTCAGCCGGGTCGACGTGCTGCCCTTCCACAAGCTCGGCGCCGCCAAGTGGCGCGCCCTCGGCCTCGACTTCCCGCTCGCCGACACCCCGGCCCCGACCGCCGAGCAGACCGCCGCGGCCCGCGCGGTGTTCACCGCGCACGGCCTGCACGCGGTCTGACCGCCGGTCCGGCCGTCCGCCGGGCCGCTCACCTGCCGCCCAGCGAGCGGGCGTAGACGTGCCAGTCGACGACGCCGGGGTCACCGGGGACGAGGTTGCCGCTGACGCTGGAGAACAGCACCGTACGGCCGTTGTCGGTGACGAACGGGAGGGTCGAGGAGCCGTCCTCCTCCGTGCCGTCGGCGGCCGTGCTGACGAGTTCGATGCGATCGGTCCTCAGGTCCTGGCGGTAGAGGTCGTACCGGGCCTGAGGCGCCCGGATGATGGTGTCGGAGCAGCCGCCGGAGAAGTAGACCCAGCGGTCGTCGTCGGTGACGGCCGCCCCGGGGCTCCCCCAGCAGATCGCGTCCGGGTTGGCCGAGGTCCGCAGGCTCTTCACCCGGCCGGTCCGCAGGTCGCTGAGGAAGAGTTCGGTGCGGGACTTGCCGCCCGGCAGCGGGAACGCGCCGAGCCCGTAGACGGCGAAGCGGCCGTCGGGGCTGAGGGTGAGCACCTGGTCCGCCGACCCGGGCGTCCCGTCGGGGTTGAGGCCGGCCACCACCGTGGTGCCGCGGCGCAGGTCGGTGGCGTACAGGGTGGTGCGGCGCGGGCGGAGCAGGTCGGCGGTGTCCCCGGGCGCGGCCTGGACGAGGTTCGTCGCCTTGGAGCCGTAGCCGACCGTCCGGCCGTCCGCGCTGATCGTCGGGCTCTCGGACGGGCCGTCGGCGGCCTGGCCGTCGGCTCCGACGCTGACCAGGCGGGTGGCGCCGGTGACGCGGTCCGTGACGTAGACGTTGCGGGTGTCCGGGGTGACGGGGGCGCCGGGCACCACGTCCGCGTCGGACGACATGAAGGCGATGTACCGGCCGTCGGCGCTGATGGACGGCTGGAAGAAGTGGTGGACGCCCGACCACGGGCCGGTGAGCAGCCGGGTGCGGTCCCGGACGCGGTCGCGGACGTAGAGGTTGAACGCCCCGTTCGCCTCGGCGGCGAACGCGATGTAGCGGCCGTCGCCGCTGATGCCCGCCGTATCACTGACGTTGGTCAGCGGGGTGTCGTCCTCGGCGCGGCTGACCAGTTCGATCCGCCCGGTGCGCAGGTCGCGCACGTACAGGCCGTAGACGGGGGCCGCGGTCCCCGCCAGCAGGTTCGTCGCGGAGGAGCCGAACAGCGCGTAGCGGCCGTTGCCGCTGATGCCGAGGCTGAGCGACTGGCCGTCCGCCCGGGTGCCGTCCGGGCCGAGGTCGACCTGGACGGTGGGGCCCCAGGCCGGAGCGGCCTGGGCGGGTGCGGCGGTGGCGGTGACGACCGCGGCGAGCGCGAGCACACAGGCGGCGCGGGCCAGGCGGCGGGTGCGGGCCGTTCGGTTCGTCGGTTCCATGGTGATGCGTCCTCCCCGGATGGTTCCCTGGTGGTCGGTCCGGCCCGCCGCTGCTGCCCGTGCCGGCGGCCCCGGGGAGAGCCAAGCGCCGGAGGCGGCCGGCGGTCAACCGTACGGGTGGAAACCGGCCGGAGAATACGCCGCCGGTGAGTCCCGGCGGTCGGCGGACCGGCGGACCCGCGGTCCGCTCAGCGCTCGATCACCCAGGCCGGGCGCCAGGTGCCGGGGGCGTCGGGGGCGGGTGCCGCCGTGGCGAGGTGGGCGCGCAGGGCGGCCAGGGCCGGGTGGGGGTTGTCGCGGTGCCACAGGAGGGCGTGCGGGTAGACGGGCACGGGGTCGGTGACCGGGATGAGGCGCAGCCCGTGGCCGGCCGGCCAGACGAGGCGGGTGAGCCCGCCCATGAAGGTGGCCAGGGCCGGGGTGTCGGCGACGGTGTCGAGCAGCGCGTCGGAGCCGAAGTTGGGCCCGGTCGCCTCGATGGTGAGCCCGAACTCGGCGACCAGGTCGTCGTAGTAGGCCGCCCACTCGCTGCCGGGCAGCAGACCCGGCATCCAGATCCGGTGCCCGGCGAGCTGGGCGAGGGTCACCGACCGGGCGCCCGCCAGCGCGTGGCCGGGGCCGGTGAGGAGCTGGAGCGGCTCGTCGACCACCCGGACGGCCTCGATGTCCTCGGGCAGGCGCCGTCCGGGCGCGGCGACGGCCCGGAACGAGGCGTCGATCGCCCCGGACCGGATGGCGGCCACAGCGGCGTCGATCTCCAGCAGCATCAGCACGTCCAGCTCGGTCGCGGGGTGGGCCCGGTGGAAGTCGCGCAGCAGGCCCGAGCCGGCGCCGCGCGAGCTGATCACGTCGACCCGCAGCGGCCGGCGGCCGGCGTGCACGGACGCGACCGCGCGCTCGGCCACCCGCAGCAGCTCGCGCGCGTGCGGCAGGAACGCCTGCCCGTCGATGGTGGGCTCGGCGCCGCGGGGCGTGCGGTCGAACAGCCGGACGCCGAGGTCGCGCTCCAGCGCGGCGATGCGCTTGGAGACGGCCTGCTGGGTGATCGACAGGTCGGCGGCCGCCTTCTGGAACTGGCCCGCCTCGGCGACGGCGGCGAAGGTGCGTACGGCTTCGAGGTCCATGCCGACCCACCCTAGTGAACAACCGATAGTTGTCAAGATCCGGCGATCCGGTTGTTTGACCCCGCTCTATCCGGTCCTGTTGGCTCTCACCGGTCAACACTCGTTTGTACAGGGGAGGGTGCGGGGCATGACGGGAAGGAGAGCGCTGGGCCGGCGGTTCGGCTGGCTGTGGGCGGCCTACGCGGCGAGCGCCTACGGGTCCGGGCTGGGGTTCGGGGCCCTCCCGCTGATCGCCGTCCTGGTGGTGCACGCCGGTCCCGCCGAGGTGTCCGCGCTCGCCGCGGCGGGACCGGCGGTCGGCGCGCTGATCGCGGTGCCGCTCGCGCCGTGGGTGGAGTTCCGCCGCAAGCGCCCGGTCATGATCGCGATGGACCTGGTCCGCTGTGCCGCCATGGCGTCGATCCCGGTCGCCTACGCCCTCGGCCGGCTCGGCTTCGCACAGCTGCTGGCGGTCTCCGCCGTGGTCGCCGCCGCCAGGATCGCGTTCAACGCGGCGAGCGGCGCCCAGCTCAAGGCCCTCGTCCGGCCGGAGGACCTGCTGGTGGCCAACGCGCGGTTCGAGTCGACGAACTGGAGCGCCATCGCCGTCGGACCACCGCTCGGCGGGGCGGCGATCGGCCTGTTCGGGCCGGTCACCACCGTCCTGGCCGACGCGTGCAGCTACCTGCTGTCCGCGCTGGGCATCGGCGCGATCGGAGGCCGGGAGGAGGCGCCGCGGCCGCCCGACGGGGCCCGGGCCCGGGCGGGCGCCCTGCTCGACGGCTGGCGGCACCTCCTGGGCGATCCCGGCCTGCGGGCGCTCTACCTCAACAGCGTGCTGGTGGCCGGCCTGATCATGGCCACCGAGCCGCTGCTGGCCGTGCTGATGCTCGGCCGGCTCGGGTTCGCGCCCTGGCAGTACGGCCTCGCCTTCGCCGCCCCCTGCCTCGGCGGCCTGATCGGCTCCCGGCTGGCCGGCCGGGTGGTGGCCCGGCACGGCCGCCACCGGGTGTTGCGGACCGTCGGCGCGCTGCGCGCGGTGTGGCTGATCGGCCTGGCCTTCGTCCGCCCCGGCGTGGTCGGCCTGGTGACCGTGATCGCCGTCGAGCTGGCGATCATCGTCAACATGAGCCTGTTCAACCCGGTGCTCGCCGCCTACCGGCTCGAACACACGCCCAAGGAGCTCGTCGCCCGCACCCTGTCGGCCTGGTCGATCGGCCAGCAGGCGGCCATCGCCGTGCTCACCGCCCTCGGCGGGCTGCTCGCCGGCGCCACCGGCCCCCGCGCGGCGCTCGTGGTGGCGGGGCTGCTCATGCTGGCCAGTCCCCTCCTGCTGCCCCGCCGCGACCGCACACCGCCGCCCGCCCCGGCGCCGTCCCCCGTCCGCGCATGACGCGCCGCGCCGCGCCGCCCCCGCCAGCCGACCGGCCCCGGCCGGGGGCCTGCCCCCCGTCAGGAGTCCGCGGCCCGGAGCGGCACGGATCACATGGTGTTGACGATCAGGCCGATGTGCGTGAAGTAGTTGAGTCCGCCGAAGACGAGGAAGGCGAGCCCGGACAGCCCCCAGGCGACGCCGACCACCGGCACGGGCCACCCGGCGGGGCGGCGCAGCGCGAGCGGGAACAGCAGCGCGCCGATGCCGACCAGCACGTACAGGCCCGACATGAAGCTCGCCTCCAGCCACGGCCAGTCCGAGAACTCGCCGGAGATGGGCTCCTCCGGCGGGGCCGCGAAGAGCGTGTACTTCCAGCCGGCGGCGGCGATGCCGAAGCAGGCGAGGCCCATGCCGAAGACGAACAGCGAGATGGGCCCGGCGATCCGGGCCGTGCGGGCCACCCGCTCCTCGCCGAGCAGTTCGGCGCCGCGCTTCCAGAGGTAGAAGGCGGCGGAGAGCAGGAAGACGCCGAAGGCGAGGGCCGGTTCGCCGAAGATGATGTTGTCGAAGGGGAAGCCCTGCCCCGCGAGCGGCCACGTCAGGGTCATGTGCAGGCCGGTGACGACGAGGGTGAAGCCGAGGGCGCTGAAGGCCAGCGCCCAGCCGTCCAGGGTGGCGATCGGCCCGGGAGCGAGGAACCTGCGGCCGAGCGCGACCACGAGGAGCAGTCCGGCGCCGGCGGCCACCGACATGATCGTGTTGTAGGTCGGCATCCTGGCCCAGTCGATCTTCAGACCGTCGGCCAGGAGTGACAGTGCGTGCTGTGTCATGTGCGGATCGTAGGAAGCCCGGTCCGCGCGACCGCCGCACCGACGCCGTTCGGACGGCTCTGCCACCCGGTCGGGCGAGGACGGGGCCGCCGGCCGCGCCGGCTCCGGGGCCGGCGCGGCGGGTCCGTCAACCGCCGGGATGAGGGCGGCCGGGGCTACGCCCCAGGTTTACCCGAACTTCAACCCGTGGCCGCATGCGGCGCGCGGCCCGCGCTTCGTACCGTCGTGGCATCGGAACACACCGGGGAATCCGCCCCGGGCCGAGCATCACGGGGGAAAGACATGAAGAAGTTCCAGGCGGTCCTCACGGCCGCCGTTCTGACGGCGGGCGGCGTGCTGAGCGCCGGCCTCGTCCCGGCGGCGGCCGTCGGCACCGGGCAGTCCGCGGTCTCCCGCCCCGGCGTGGTCGCGGCGTACGGCGGCCGGACGATCAACCTCGCGCGGGACGGCTGGGGCGGCGCCGCCAGCTGCGTCGTCCGGTCCGTGGACGCGGTGCGCTGCTACCGGACGCACGAGGAGGCGAACCGGGCCACGGGCTACAGCCGCGCCACCGACGAGCTCGCGCTCGCGAACCCCGGGCTCGCCCTCCCGGAGTGCTCCGACGGCTACGTCTGCCTTTACGAGCACATCCAGGGCCGCGGGCGCCGACTGATGTTCCGCGACGACAAGTGGCAGAACCTCGGCCAGTACGGCTTCAACGACGTCACCTCGTCCTGGCGCAACAACCAGTCGAGCGACGCCGCGGGGCTGGCCCGGGACAACGGCGGCTGGGGCGGCAGGATCTGGCTGAGCGGCAAGTCCTACAGCTCCGACCTCGGGGCCTACAACGACTGGGCGAGCTCGGTCATCGGCTGACAACGGGAACCGGCCGGGGAAGGGGCGGTGTGCCCCCTCCCCGGCCGGGGAGCGACCGAGGACCTCAGCGGACCGTCAGCGGCCCTGGAGGGACCTGACGTTGTCGCCGAAGGACCAGCCCCTCGACCCGTCCCAGTTGATCGACCAGGTCATCAGGCCCTTCAGCTGGCCGCTGAAGGCGCTCCACGACTGGCTGACCAGGCTCGGCGCCATGTAGCCGCCGCCCGCACCGGGCTGGGCCGGCAGACCGGGCACCTGCTTGTCGTAGGGCACCTTGATGGTGGTGCCCTGGATGGTCAGGCCGTTGTTCAGGCAGGTGGTCTGGGCGGTGAAGCCCTGCACGGTGCCGGCCTGGTAGGAGTCGCCGGAGCAGCCGTACATGCTGCCGTTGTAGTACTGCATGTTCAGCCACCACAGCCGGCCGTTGTCGACGTACTTCTTGATGATCGGCAGGTAGGAGCCCCAGATCGAGCCGTAGGTGACGCTGCCGCCGGTGACGTACGCGGTCTCGGGGGCCATGGTGAGGCCGAAGCCGGCCGGCATCTGGGCGAGCACGCCGTCGATGATGCGGATCAGGTTGGACTGCGAGGCGGACAGCGTGTTGATGCTGCCGCTGCCGGACAGGCCGGTCTCGATGTCGATGTCGATGCCGTCGAAGTTGTACTTCTTGAGGATCGGGACGACGGTCGCCACGAACTTGTCGGCGACGGTGCTGGAGCTCAGGTCGATGCCCGCGGCGGCGCCGCCGATCGACATCAGGATCGTCGCGCCGGCGGCCTTGGCCTGGCACATCTCGGCGGGGGTCGAGACCTTCACGCCGGCGTCCATGCCGTCCTCCCAGAGGACGGTGCCGTCCGAGAGGATCACCGGGAAGGCGGCGTTGATGACGTTGTAGCCGTGCTGGGCCATCCGGCTGTCCGTGATGGGGGTCCAGCCCATGCCGGGGTGGACGCCGTTGGCGGCGCCGTCCCAGTTCTCCCAGTAGCCCTGGAGGACCTTGCCCGCGGGCTTGGGCTTCGTCGGGCAGGTGGAGCCCGGCGGGGTGGTCGGCGGCGTCGTGGGAGGCGTGGTGGGCGGCGTCGTCGGCGGGGTGGTCGGCGGCGTCGTGGGAGGCGTCGTCGGCGGGGTGGTGGGCGGAGTGGTCGGCGGCGTGGTGGTGCCGCCGGGGCCGGAGAGCGTCACGTCGTCCGCGTAGAACGCGGGCTGCCCGTACCAGCCGTGCAGGAAGACCGTCACCGAGGTGGTGTTCGCACCGGTCGAGAAGTTGACGCTGAGCTGGCTGTAGGACGCGCTGCCGCCGGTCCAGGTGGACGTCGTGCCGCCCAGGCCGGTGCCGGTGGCGCCCAGGTAGATGTAGCTGCCCTGGACGAAGGCGCTCAGCGAGTACTGGGAGTTGGGCTGCACGCTGATGGTCTGGGTGCACTGGGCGGTGTCCTGGCCGCCCGGCGTGGCCTTGAGCGCCGAACTGCCGGCGTGCACCGGGCTGCTGACGACCGCACCGGAGTTGCCGGAACAGGTCCAGTCGGAGAGACCGTTCTCGAAGCCGGGGTTGGACACCAGGTTGGGGGTGGCGGCCCCGGCGCTGACCGTACCGGCCACGGCGAGGCCGGCACCGATCAGGACGGCGGCGCTCGCCCCGGCGAGGGAGCGCTGCAGGAGGGTCGATCCGGGCTGGGCGCCGCCGGTCCGGTGGACCTGCGACGCGCGTTCCACGGCCGCCCGCTGCGGCTGTGGGGTACGCGACCTCCGACGGAACATGCTGTGCTCGCTTCCCGCCGGGCGTCATGGACATGACCGTCGCTGTGGGGGCGCGACGCCCGGCTCAGGGTGGGGACATGTGGGGGATGTGCCGGTCCGGATCGTAGGAGCGACGGCAAGGCCAGTCAATAGGTCTGGACCAATGCCTACTTGGGGCCGAGTAGCGGTACCACTACTCTCGGTCCGCCGTCCGGGCGTTCCACCAGTTGAGGGGCGGGGTGCTGCTCATGACCGATGACATCGGCGCCGGCGGCGGAAGTTGGTCGGGACTCGACGAGGCGTTCACCCGACAGGTCGCCGACGTGGCCGGGACGGCCGAGGGACGGGCGGTGGCCGAGGCGCACACGGTCGGCGACCCGGCCGTCCACAAGGCCCGGCCGCTGGGCCTCCCGCTGCTCCTGCGGCCGGGGCTGCGCGAGGAGTTGGCGGCCTTCGTCGCCGCCTACCACCGCATGATCGAGGCCGTCGTCGCCGCCTGGGAGCACGACCCCCGGCTGCACCGGGTACTCACCCTCCCGGAGTCGCTGCGCGCCCAGGCGGCGGCCGCCCGCGACACCCGGGTGCACCTGCTGCGGCTCGACCTGCTGCCCCAGCCCGACGGCCGGTGGGGCGTGCTGGAGACCAACGCCAACGGCCCGGGCGGACTGGCCGTGGTCGGCCGGGCCCGGGCCGCCTGGCGGCCGCTGCTCACCCGGCACGGGATCGCCCTGCCCCGGCCGCTGCCCGCCGACGACACCGCGTGGACCGGCCGCTGGCTGCTCGACCTCGCCGAGCGGGAGACCGGCCAGCGGCCGGACGCCGTGGCGCTGCTGTACCCGCACCGCGCCGACCGCAACGCCGTCCGGTCCTACCAGGACGGCCTCACCGCCCTCGGCGTCCGCGTCCTGCACGCCGATCCGCGCGAGCTGCGCACCGGCCCGGACGGCGCCGCCGCCCTGGACGGCCGGCCCCTCCGGCACGCCTACGCCAAGATCGGCATGCGGGACCTGGGAGTGCTGGCCGGCGACCTGGGCCCGTACCTGCGGGCCGTGCGCGAACGCGCCCTGTTCGTGCAGAACGGCCTGCGCGCCCGCGTGATCGGCGACAACAAGCTCTGCCTCGCCGTGCTCTCCGACCCCCGGTTCGCCGACCTCTTCGACCCGGAGGACCACCGGCGCGTCCAGCCGGCCGTCCCGTGGTCGCGCAACCTCGCCCGGTGCGACGGCCCGACCGTCCGCCGGATCACCCGCGAGCGCCGGCGCTACGTCCTCAAGAGCCCGTTGGACGCCAACGGCCGCGGCGTGGTGGTCGGCCCGGAGACCGGCGACGCCGCCTGGTCCGAGGCCGTCGACCGGGCCGCGGCCGAGGGCTGGCTGGTCCAGGAGTACCTCCCCAGCCCCCGGCTGCACGGCGGGCCCGGCGGCTCCCCCGTCCACCACGACCTGGCCGTGGGCGCCGTCAACGGGCGGCTGGTCTCCGCCTTCGTCCGCACCGGCCACGAGGCGCGGCTCAACGTCGCCCGCACCGGCCGCCTCCACCCGCTCTACCTCTGAGGACCGGCCCGTGGACGACCTGCCGCTCATCGACCCGGACCGCGATCTGACCGCCTTCCCTGGCACGGCCCCGCACCCGCTGCACGCCGCGCTGCTGACGGCCCGCGACCGGGTCCGCCGACGCGTCCTGGAGGAGCGCGTGTACGTCTCCTCCCCGCCGCCCACCCCCTTCCCGGTACCGCCGGCCGTCAGCGTGCTCCACCCGGTGGCCGGGCCGCTGCTGCACCGGCGCGTCCTCGCCGCCGTGGACTGCCTGGAGCGGATCGTCCGGGCCTATCCCGGGAACCCCTTCCTCCAGGCCTTCCTGGACGTGCCGCCGGTCCTGCACCGCTGGATCGTGCGCCACCCGCGCCCGGAGTCCCTCACCGTGGACCTCTGCCGGCTGGACCTGTTCGGCGACCGGCTGGGCACCGCACGGATCCTGGAGTTCAACGCCAGCAGCCCGGGGAGCCTGCTCGGCGCGGGCGCGGTGGCCCGGTTCTGGCGCCGGACGCCCGAGGTCGGCGCCCTCCTCGACCGGTGGCGGGTGCCGGCCGCCCGCTTCGAGGAGGAGGGCTGGTTCGCGGACTGGCTGGTGGCGCACGGCCGGGCCCGGGGCCTGACCGAGGAGGAGACCCGGCACCTCGGTCTCTTCCACACCAGGGGCCGGAGCCACGACCGCCACCTGATCGCCGAACAGGCCCGGCGCGGCGGCCGGACGGCGGCCATGATGGACCCGTCCGGCTACGCCCCCGGAAGCGGCCCGCGGCTGGGCCACCTCAAGCACATCCCGGCCGACCCGCGCCCCGTCCGCGGCTGGGACCGGTTCTGCGCGGCGGTGACCGACGGCGAGCTGGTCGTCCCCAACGTCCTCGCCCAGCGGTGGGTGGCGGAGAACAAGCTCTGCCTGGCCGTGCTGTCCGACCCCCGCTTCGAGCACCTGTTCCCGCCCGACCTGCGGGCGGTTCTGCCGGCCGTCGTGCCCTGGAGCCGCAAGCTGGGCGACGGCATCACCGTCGGGCGGGCCGTCGCCGAGCGCGACCGGCTGGTGCTCAAGGCCCCCTACGGGTACTTCGGGAACACCGTGCACCTCGGATGCGAGCACGGCCCGCAGGAGTGGGCCGCGCTCGTGGGCTCCCCGCGGCACCGCGGCTGGCTGGTGCAGGAACGCGTCGCGCCCGCCACCGTCGGCGCCCTCACCCGCGACCTGTCCGTCGCCGTCCTCGACCACCGCGTGCTCGGGCACTTCAGCCGGGTCAGCCGCGGCGGCGTCGTCAACGTCGCCCAGGGGGGTGTCCTCCAGAACGTGTTCAGCACCTCGCTCTGACGGCGCGGCCCCCTACTGGCCGTCGCCCGAGGTCGGTACAGTTGGGGGCGCGAAGAACCGGCGTCCCGGCGCCCGGCCGAAGGACGCCCGGTGGGAGCAACCGACACCGAACCGGAGGCACTCATGCCCAGCTCGGACGACGAACTCTGCACCTCCGCCCGCGAGCTTCTGCGCTCCACCCGCTACCTGACCCTCGGCACCGCGTCCCCGCAGGCCGTCCCCTGGGTGGCCCCCGTGGCCCACGCCTGGGACGACGAGGACCGGTTCTACTGGCAGTCGGGGCTGGACACCCTCCACTCGCGGAACATCGCCGCCAACCCGGTGGTCTCGCTCGTCTTCTACGACTCCAACCCGGCCGGCGGGGGCGGCGACGCGCTCTACGCGCTGGCGCGGGCCGAGGTCCTGGAGGGCGAGGCGCTGGCCGAGGGCTGCGAGCTGTACTACCGGCGGCGCTACCCGGACGAGGCGACGCGGGCCCGGCGCCTCCGCCCGCCGCAGGACTTCGCCGGGGACGCCCCGATCCGGATCTACCGCGCGCAGGTCACCGCCTACTCGATGCTCTCCCCCGACGGCCACCCGGTCCACGGCGACGAGGTCAACCACCGCGTCGTCATCCCGTTCAGCACCAAGCAGCTCGCCGAGTGACTCCTCGCACCATTCCGGCAGACGGCGGTGTCGTCCTCGGGGTCGACCTGGGCGGCACCGTCGTCAAGGCCGCCCTGTTCGGCCCGGACGGCACCGCCCTGACCGTCACCCACCGGCCCACCGGCGCCCGGCGGGGGCCCGAGGCCGTGGTGGAGAGCCTCCTGGACGTCGTCGCCGAGTCCCAGACCGCGGCCGCCGCGCGCGGCACGCCCGTCCGGGCGGTCGGCGTGGCCAGCTGCGGGATCGTCGACGAGCGGGCGGGCGTCGCCGTCTTCTCGGCCGCCTTCGGCTGGCGCGACGTGCCGCTGCGGCGCCTGGTGGCCGAACGCGCGGGGGTGCCGGTCGCGCTCGGGCACGACGTGCGGGCCGGCGGGATCGCCGAGGCCCGGCTCGGGGCCGGGCGCGGGCACGAGGTGTTCCTCTTCGTCCCGATCGGCACCGGTGTCGGCGCCGCCGTGATGATCGGCGGACGGCCGTTCGGCGGCGCGCACTGGCAGGCCGGCGAGCTGGGCCACCTGGTGGTGCGACCGGGCGGCGAGCCGTGCGGGTGCGGGCAGCGCGGCTGCGTGTCCACGATCGTGGGCGGACCGCCGGTGCTGCGGCACTACCGCGAACTGGCCGGGGCCGACGGGCCGGCCGACGCCGCCGCGGTGGCCGCCCTGGCGCGCCAGGGCGACCCGGACGCGGTGCGGGTGTGGTCCGAGGCGGTCGAGGTGCTGGCCGAGTCGCTGGCCGTCGCCGTCACCCTGTTCGACCCGTCCGCGATCGTGCTGGGCGGCGGGCTGGCGGGCGCGGGCGGGCTGCTGTTCGATCCGCTGCGGGAGCGGCTGGCGTCCCGGCTGGCCTTCCAGGTGGTGCCGGAGATCCGGCCGGCCGAGCTGGCGTACGAGGCCGGCTGCCTGGGCGCCGGACTCCTGGCCCGCGACCTGCTGAACGCGGCCGCGGGCCGGGAGGAATAGCGGGCCGGGAGGGCCGGCGGATCAGGCCAGCACGCCCTTGGAGATCCGGAAGGCGTTGGCGGCGACGGTCAGGGCCGGGTTGACCGCCGCCGAGGAGCAGAAGACCGAGGAGTCCGCCACCCAGAGGTTGTCGTGCTCGTGGGTGCGCCCGGCCGGGTCGACCACGCTGGTGGCCGGGTCGGTGCCCATCACGGCCGTGCCGCACTGGTGGGAGTTGGTCTCGATGCCCATCCGCCGGGTGAACACCAGCGGGTAGCCGGCGGCGCGCAGCGAGGCCGTGGTGCGCCGGACCAGCTCGTGGTGGGCGCCGAGGTTGTTGGGCCGCCAGTGCACGGTGATCCGCCCGGCCGCGTCCAGGACGACGCGGTTGTCCGGGGTCGGCAGGTCCTCGCTGGTCAGGTAGAGGTCGAGGCTACGGCGGGTGACGAAGCGTCGGAGCGCGGCGGGCGCGTTCGGGCTGGCGGCGCGCACCATCGGTTCCTGGAGCTTGCCGAGCATCTGGACGTTGCCCAGCGGCGCGCGGCCGCCCTCCCCGAGGTACCAGTCGTTCAGGCCCAGGGTCTTCTGGAAGACCGCCCGGTTGGGGCGGGCGGGGTCGGCGGCGACCAGGAAGGTGCTGTTGTGCACCATGTAGTTGCGGCCGACCCGGCCCGAGCCGTTGGCGAGGCCCGAACGCAGCAGGACCGCCGCGGTGTTGACGGCGCCGCAGGCGAGCACGAAGCGCTCGGCGCGGATCGTCAGCTCCCGGCCGTCCCGGGTCGCCACGGCGTGCGTCACCCGGCGGCCGGTGGCGTCGGTGCGCAGTCGGCCGACCAGGGTGCGGGTCAGCAGCCGGACGGCGCCGGAGGCCAGCGCGGGGCGCAGCGCGCGGACGTCGGCGTCGCTCTTGGCGCCGACCAGGCAGGGGAAGCTGTCGCAGGTGCCGCAGCGCACGCAGTCGCCGCCCTCGCGCAGGTCGATGCCGGTCGGCAGGTGGAAGGGGCGCAGGCCCTGGGCGCGCAGGCGGTGGGCGAGGTCGGCGACGGCGCCCTCGTGCTCGACGGCCGGGTGGGGGTAGTCGGTGGAGCGCCAGGGGTCGGTGGGGTCCTCGTCGCGGGTGCCGTGCACCCGGTAGAGGTCCTCGGCCAGGCCGTAGTGGGGTTCCAGGTCGGCGTAGTCGACGGGCCAGCCGGGCGCGTCGCCCTCGGCGTGGGCGACCGGGCCGAAGTCGGTCTCGCGGAAGCGCGGCAGGGTGGCGCCGTAGACCTTGGTGTTGCCGCCGACGTAGTAGTGGATGCCGGGCCGGAAGGACTGTCCCCGCGCGTCCTGCCACTGGTCGCCGTTGCGGTAGCGGCCCTGGACGAAGACCGCTTCGGGGGACCAGTTCTGGTGTTCGCGCGGCAGGAAGTCGCCGCGTTCGACGACGAGGATCCGCGCGCCGGAGGAGCGCAGTGCGTGGGCGAGGGTGGCTCCGCCCATCCCGGAGCCGATGATCGCGAGGTCGCATTCCACCTCCGGCCCGTCCGGCTCGATCACGCCCGGGAGCCGGTGCGGTGGCAGGTCGAAGGTCATCCGGTGGTCTCCTGTCAGGTGGGCTCACGTGGGCTCAGGCGGGCTGGAGAAGGCGGTCGGTGATCTCGTGGGCGAAGGCCATCACGGTGCCCTGGGGGCTGATGCCGGTCGCGCCCGGGAGCACCGAGGCGTCGCAGAGGTGGAGGTTGTCGAAGCCGTACGGCCGTCCGAGGGGGTCGCAGAGCCCGCCGCGCTCGGGTGCGCCCATCGGGCAGGAGGCCATGGCGTGGACGGAGACCAGGGGCCAGTCGGCGAGGGCGCTGTGCTCGGCGCACTGCCGGGCCTCGGCCTCCGAGCGCAGCGGGGGGCCCGGGAAGGGCGGGTGGATCTCGGTGGCGCCGGCGGCGAACAGCAGGCGGGCGGTGAGGTGGAGCGCGGTGCGCAGCCGCCGGCCGTCGGCGGCGGTGAGGCGGTGGCGCAGCACGGTCAGGCCGCCGGGCAGGGCGGTGACGGTGACCGGTCCCTCGACCCGGACCTGGGCGGTGAACAGGGCGACCCGGTCGAGGTCGGCCAGCAGGGCGTTGACGGTGTCCGGGTCGTGGCCGACCAGGGCGGCGCCGAGGGCTCCGGCGCTGAGGTTGGCGGGCATCACCAGCAGGCCCTGGTCCTGGAAGTGCTGGAGCTGGGCGGTGAAGATGGTGCCCCGGGTGGCCCGGACGGGTTCCGGGAAGCGGGCGGTGACCTTGAGGTTGACGTGGACGGCGGTGCGGCGGCCGGCCCGGCGGCGGTGGATGCCGCTGCGCTGGAGCAGGGCCGGGCTGCCGATCGGCCCGGCGGCGAGCACCACGGTGCGCGGCCGGTAGGTGATCGGCTCGCCCTCGGGCCCCAGGGCGTGGACCGCGGTGACGGTGCCGCCGTGGTGGCCGAGTCTGAGCACCCTGGTCCGGGGGTGGATGCGGGCGCCGTGGCGTTCGGCGGCGGGCAGGTAGCTGAGCAGCATGCTCTGTTTGGCGCCGGAGGGGCAGCCGGTCGGGCAGCGGTTGGCGTGCGAGCAGCCGGGGGCGGCGCGGCGGGCTTCGGCCCAGCGCCAGCCGAGCCGTTCGGCGCCGTCGGCGAGCAGCCGGGAGTCGCGGTTGCCGTCTCCGGGTTGCTGGGGGGCGACGCCGAGGCGGCGGGTGATGTCGCGCAGGTGGCCGTCCAGGTCGGTGCGGCGGTAGCCGTCGGTGCCGGCTTCGAGGGCCCAGCGGTCGAGCAGGTCGGCGGGCGGTTCCCAGAGCAGGCCGCCGTTGACGACGGTGGTGCCGCCGACGCAGCGTCCCTCGCCGAAGGCGATGACGGGGCGGCCGTGGATCGGGGCCAGGCCGGCGTGGCGGTAGAGGCGGCGGAGGTTGTGGGCGGGCGAGGAGGCGGCGATCTCGGCCGTGGTCACCCGCGGCCCCTCTTCGAGGACGACGGTCTCGCGGCCGGCCGCGGCCAGGCCGAGGGCGGCGACGCTGCCGCCCGCGCCGGAGCCGATGACCAGGGCGTCGCAGTCGACCGGGCGCGGTGTCCGGCTCATCGGGGGTCCGCTCGCCCGGCGCCGCGCGCCGTGAGGAGGAGGCGCAGCGGGTCGTCCCCGGCGGTGGCGCCGACGGCGGCCGCGGCGGCGTCGAGCCCGCCGTACAGGGCGAGCGTCTCCGCGGTCCGGACGGCCCGGCCGAGCAGCGGCAGCCGCTCGACCCTGCGGAGTCCGGGCAGCAGCGCGGCGGGCGGGGCGGTGGCCGGGCGGCGGCCCGTCAGCAGCAGGAGTGCGGGCGGGACCAGCCGCAGGGCCAGGGCCAGGCCGGCGCGGTAGTGCGGGGCGAGTGCGGCGAGGCTGCCGAGGACGTGGGCGCGGGCCGCGGCCCGGGGTGCGGGCCCGCGCAGGGCGGGGTGGCGCAGTTCCCAGATCCGCAGCAGGAGGTCGACGGTCACGGGCGCAGCCTCCCGCTCGCGAGCTGCTTGGCCATCCGGCCGAGCAGGCGCGCCGCGCCCTGGCCGAGCACCTCGTCGAGCGCCCGCAGGAAGGCTTCCGCCTCGGGTTCCTCGGCGACCAGCGGCGGGGCGACGATCAGCGGCAGGCCGTGGTTGGAGCCGAAGAAGGTGAGCACGCCGTGGTCGCGGTAGAGGGCGGAGATCACCGCTCCGGTGATCAGTTTGGTGCGGAGCCGGGGGTCGCGTCCGAGTGCTGCCGGGAGCAGCGGCAGCAGTCGGTCCAGCGCGGCCGGTCCCGCCTTGAGGAAGACGCCGTGCAGGGCGCCGCACCCGGCGGTCGAGGCGACCAGGGCGGGGTGGCGCTCGGCGATGTCCCGCAGGCCCGCCTCCAGGACGGCGCCGAGCTTGCGGGCTCGCCCCGGGTAGTCGTCCTCGACGGCGACGGCGACCGCCTCCAGCGCGGTGGCGGTCTCCTCGCCGAAGCCGTAGTAGGTGGTGCTGTGCAGGGTGGCGTCCTGGAGGCTGTCGTAGGCGCGGCGGAAGACGGGTTCGCGGGCCACGTACCCGGCGATGGAGGCCTTGCCCCCGCCGAAGGACTTGGACATCGTCACGACGTCGGGGACCAGGCCGGGGTGGTGCATGAAGTGGAACAGGGCGCCGGTGCGGCCCCAGCCGGTGTAGACCTCGTCGAAGACCAGGACGATGTCCCGCTCGGTGCACAGCCGGCGGACCTCGCGGAGGAAGTCGCCCGAGCACTCGCGCAGGCTGGAGGCGCTGAGCGGCTCCAGGACGACCGCGTAGACGTCGCTGTCGCCGTCGATGCCCTGGTGGCGGTCCAGCGCGAGGAGGAAGGATTCGAGGTCGTCGTAGCCGAAGTAGTCGGTGCCGGGGATCCGGGGGTAGTCGAAGTGGAGTTCGGGCGAGGCGGTGAGGCTGCCCGCGCCGAGCAGCTTGCCGTGGAAGGAGATGTCGGTGTGCAGCACGGTGCCGCGGCGGCCGCCGTGGTACTTGTAGGCGAGCTTGACGGCGCCTTCGACCGCCTCCGCGCCGGAGTTGGGGAAGTAGCTGATGGCGAGGTCGCCGGGGAGCAGCCGGGCGAGGTTGTGGCTGAGGGCGGCGACGTAGGGCGAGAGGTAGTTCTTGTGGACCTCCATCCGGTGCTGCTCGGCGAAGCGCCGGCGGGCGGCGAGGATCCTCGGGTGGTTGTGGCCGTGGTTGAGGACGCCGATGCCGCCGGTGAAGTCCAGGATGCGGCGGCCGTCGCGCAGGGTGATCCAGCAGCCCTCGGCGCTCTCGACCCGGTCGTGCCCGAAGCCGAAGGCGCCGACCAGGGAGACCTGGCTGCGGCTGACGAAGCTCCGGTAGAGCGCGTGCACCTGGTCGTCGGTCAGGTTCTCGGCGGCCGCGATGTCCAGCAGGTCGTTCATACCGCCTCCTCGGTCGGTACCGTGCGGAGTCCCGCGCGTTCGCGGGTGCGGATCCGGTCCGCGATGAGCTGTCCGGCGCTGCGGCCGTGCCGCACGGCGTAGTTGGTGCCGCGGTCCTCCGGGAAGACCTGCGCCATGCTCGACATGTAGAGGCCGGGGACGGCGCACTCGACCCCGGGGACGCTCCGGGAGTAGCCGGTGGTGATCACCGGCTGGGCGTGTTCCGCCCGCCAGACGTGGTAGCGCCGCACCCAGTCCTCGCGGAACCGCGGGAACATCCGGCGCAGGTGGGGCAGGCTGTGGCGGTAGACCTCCTCGTCGCTCATCCGGTACAGCTCGGCGTCGACCGGGAGGTACTTGGACAGGTAGACGAGGTGCCGGCCGCCGTAGCGGTCCGGCGCGTCCATGTTGGTGTGCTCGATGACGCCGACGTAGGGGAACCCGGGGTCGGTGACGTTCAGCCAGTAGGTGTCGGACAGCGCCCGGTGGTTCTCCAGGACCAGGCAAAGGTTGGCCAGGTAGGGGACGGCCCGCAGCCGGCGCACCAGGCCCGGGACGGCGGGGTGGGCTCCGGCGGCCGCGTCGAGCATGCCGGCCAGCAGGCCGGGTGCGGTGGTCACCAGGACCCGGGGGGCGCGCAGGGTGCCCCGGTCCGTGCGGACGCCGGTGACGCCCCGGTCGCCGACGAGCACCGAGCGGACCGGGCTGCCGGTGTGCAGTTCCACGCCGAGCCGCCGGAGCCGGTCGGACCAGGCGTCCAGCAGGACCCCGGCGCCGCCCCGCAGGTAGTGCAGCACCTCGCGCCCCGAGCGGGACCGGCTGCCGCCGCGCAGGTGCAGCTTGGTCCACATCCAGGTCGCGCCGACCTCGGAGGCGTAGGAGCCGAACTTGCCCTCCAGCAGCGGGCGCCAGACCACGTCGTAGGCCCGGCGCCCGCCCAGCTGGACCAGCCACTGCTCGGCGGTGAGCGACTCCAGTTCCCGCCAGTGCCGCACCCGGCCGGCCCGCAGGGCGGACAGGCCGAGCCGTACCCGGTCGGCCGGGGGGAGCGGGGCGAAGCGCAGCACGTCGAGCGGGCTGGAGAGGCGGTACACGGAGTTGGCGTGGTAGACGCCGGTGGTGGTGGGGTGGCGTTCGACGAGGTCGGCGCAGCCGAGTTCGGCGCAGAGCCGGAAGATCTCGTGGTCGGAGTCGAACCAGTGGTGGTAGAACCGCTCCAGCTGCCGGTCGCCGACCGGGAAGGTCGCGGCGAGGCCGCCGATCCGGTCGGCCGATTCGACGACCCGGCAGCGCAGGCCCGCCAGGGCGAGTTCGTGGGCGGCGGCGAGGCCGGTGAATCCGGCGCCGACCACGATCACGTCGGCGTCGTCGGCGCCGGGTGCCAGGTCGGCGGCGGTCATCGGCCCAGCACTCCGTTCACGGCGGTGCGGAACCGGTCGGCGACGGCCTCGACGTCTTCCGGGGTGCTGCGCGGGGTCACGCCGAAGTCGGCGCCGAGGTAGGTGTCGGTGAGGCCGACGGTCAGCGCGAGCGAGCGGGCCAGGACGGCGTCGGTCTGCGGCAGCGCGCCGGCCCGGTAGCCGTGCCGCGCCCGGTCGGGCGGGCGGCGGAAGGGGCTCGGGCGGCCGTCGCCGGCCATCAGGGCGGCGAGTTCGGGCAGGCCGCCGTAGTAGTGCTTGGGCGAGTGGAGCAGCGTGCGGGTCCCCAGCTCCTTGGCCACGGCGTCGGCGCTCGCCGCGTCGTCGAAGAGGTACACCAGCAGGGTCGCGCAGTCGCCGTCGGCGTCGTGCAGCAGGCGCGGGCGCAGGCCGTCGCGGGCCGGGATCGCGGCGGACAGTGCCCGGGCCAGGCTGCGGTTGCGGTCCAGGATGGCGTCCAGCCTGGCGAGTTGGGCGCGGGCGACGGCCGCGGTGAACTCGTTCATCCGCAGGTTGAGACCGAAGAGCAGGTCGCCGTCCCCGGTCTCCTGCCCGTACGGGAACCAGCCGTGGTGGTGGAAGGAGTAGGCCCGCTGGAAGACCCGCTCGTCCGGGGTGAGCAGGAAGCCGCCGTCGCCGCCGGTGATCACCTTGAAGATGTTGGTGGAGAAGGCGCCGGCCTGTCCGAAGGTGCCGACCGGGCGGCCCTGGTAGGTGGCCCCGCAGGCCTGGGCGGCGTCCTCCAGCAGGAACAGCCCGTGGTCGTCGGCGATCTGCCCGAGGGCCGCCAGGTCGCAGGGCGCGCCGAGCATGTGGATGGGCATCAGGGCCTTGGTGCGCGGGGTGATCCGGGCCAGGACGTCGGCCGGGTCGAGGGTCAGCGATTCGTCGATCTCGGCGAACACCGGGGTGGCGCCCGCGAAGACGACGGCCGAGACCGAGGCGGTGTAGAGGTAGCCGGGCACGATGACCTCGTCGCCCGGTCCGATGCCGAGCGCGGCGAGCGCGGCCAGCAGGGCGGAGGTGCCGCTGTTGACGGCCAGGCAGTGCGGGCTCGCGAAGCGCGCGGTCAGCTCCCGCTCCAGGCCGCGGACCTGGGCGTCCACGCCGGGTGGGCGGGAGTGCGCGTCGGAGGTGGCGAGCCAGGAGTCGACGACTTCGAGGAGGTTGCGGCGCTCCTCGGCGCCGAAGTGCGCGTATCCGGGACCAGGCATGATGCTCCTAGGTCGGGCGTCGGTCGGTGGTCGGTCGGATGTCGGGGGAACGTCGGCGCGCCGGGGAACGCCGTCGGGCGGCGGTCGGGGCGCGACGGGCGGCCACCGGGCCGGGGCGCGGCGGTCGGGTGCGGCGGCCGTCGGGCGGCGGTTCGGTGTGCGGCGGCCCCGGGTCAGAAGACGATGGGACAGAACGGCGCCGGGTCGTGGCGGAACGCCGTCGCGGCGGCCCGGACGGCGCCCGGGCGCAGTTCGCGCACCAGGCCCGCGCGGGCGAGCTGCACCAGCGAGGTGCCGCCCAGGTACAGGGCGCCCAGGTCCCGGGACGTCAGCTCCAGGTCCGCCGCCGCCGCCGTGGGCCGGCACTCGCCGCCCTCGGGTCCGGTGCGCAGCCGGAACCGGCGCTCGTTCCAGGGACAGAGCGGATCGGTGACGTCGAGGACGAGGTCGGTCTCGGCCGCGTAGCCCCGCTGCTCCAACGCCCGGTCCACGTCCACGATACGCACGTGCAGCTGGTCGCGCAGGACGGGCGCGGCGCTGCGCGGGTCGGCGAGCAGGGCGAGCACCGGGTCGTCCACCGGCCGGTCGGCGACCACGCTGCCGGCGAGGTCGACGTCGAGCAGGGCGCGCCACAGCGCCGTGCCGGAGGCGGGGTCACGGGCGAACAGCTCGCGCACCGACACCTCGTAGCGCGGCACCGAGTCCTCCCAGGCCGCGGTCAGCCGGTAGAGGGCGTAGCCGGACGGCTCGCCCTCCTCCTCGACCACCATGCACAGCAGCCGTCCGGACCCGCCGCGGTGGTCGGGCAGGTCCAGGACGGCGCGGGCGGCCCAGACCGCGTCGCGGCGCAGCATCCCCGGGCGCTCGCCGACGCACTGCGCGTAGACGGCGGCGAGCGCGGCGGCGTGCTCCTCCGGCGCGCCGATCCGGACCGTCCGCTCGCCGCCGGCCGTTTCGCGCAGGTCACGGGCGTGCCGGTGGATCCGCACCTTGGCCGCCTGGCTGGCGAGGCCGAACCCGAAGCGGCCGTAGATCCCGGCCTCGGTGGTGTTCAGGGCCGCCACCGGCTCGGCCCCCGCCTCGTGCAGGGTGTGCAGGACGCGGAGCACCATGGCGCTCATCACGCCGCGCCGCCGGTGATCGGGCGCCACGGTCACATAGCCGAGTCCGGCGACCGCCGCGGGCCCGCCCGGCAGGGTCATCTCCAACGAGTAGACGGCGCAGGTCCCACAGGCGCGGCCGCCGATCCGGGCGACCAGCGAACGCTTGGGTTCGAAGATCGAGGCCGCCGAGGCGTGGTACTCCGCGGTGTGCCCGTACCCCCCGTACGCCAGCTCCGCGACCGGAGAAATATCCTCCCAGGAATCTGCGGCGGACAGCTCGGGAACGGCAGAGAATTCGGGCATGCTGATCACGCTCTCCTCGCGTTCTAAGAATTTCCGGAATTCCGATCATGACGGTCCGAAATATGAGACGGCGCGTTTCCAGAGACAGGTGGACCAGCGCACACGAGCGTCCGTTGACCGGACCGCGTCAGAAGCCACAGGTATAGCACGATCGAACCATGCGACGTCAAGAAGCGCGCGGAACCCCGCGTGTTCATCGGCCGAGAAGGCGATCAGTATTCTCAACCGGAATTCGATGATTCGCATTCAGTGCCCTTGTGATCAATGGAAGATTCACTCAGACTCGGCAGCGGTGGATGATCCCTGGTGCGCCAGCGATCCATTCTGATCCGCCCCCCTGCCCGTTTCTCTGACCACAGCGAGGAGACAGGTATGTCCAACCCCAGGTTCATCGCCGGCAACACGTCCATCGACGCCTGGCAGCAGCACGTCGAGGAGGACAACGGCACCGGCATCTACATCGACGTCGACACCTCCGCGGGCAACTTCAGCGAGACGCCGGTCTACACCGCCAACCTCTGCGGCCGCGACTCGATGTGGACGACCACCGGCGGGAACACCATCTACACCCCGACCTCGAAGGGCTTCCGGATCTACGTCCGCTGGCAGGACGGCCGTCCGCTGCCGGTCGAGTACGCCGTGAGCCACGGCTGGTACATCAGCTGGGTGGCGACCGAGGTCTGAGACCCGGCGCAGTCCCACTGAACTCCTGATCCGCTCCTGTCCCCGTCCTCGTTCAGCAACCAAGGGAGATCCATGCGAGCCCCGACCGAGCGGCAGCTGGGCCAGTTCTGCGGCGACACCGTCCCCCTCCAGCCGGACGTCACCGCCTGGAGCCTCGTCGAGGCCGCGGCCGCCCGCGCCCCCGGAGCCGTCGCGGTCGAGCACCCCGGCGGCACCCTGACGTACCGCGCGCTCCTGCGCCGGGCCGACGCCCTGGCCGCCCGGCTGGCCCGCGCCGGGGTCCGCCGGGGCGACTTCGTCCCGCTGGTGATGTCCGGCGGGCCCGAACTGCTGGTCGCCATGCTGGCCGTGCTGCGCTCCGCCGCGGTCTTCGTCCCGCTGGACGAGCAGTGGCCCGGTCCGCGTCTGCGCGCCATGGTCGACGCGTGCGGCCCCGCCGCGGTCCTGCTCTCCCCCGGCGCCGCACCGGACGGCTGGTCCGCCCCGGCCCTCGCCGTCGACCCGGTGTCCGACGAGGACGACCCCCCGGCGGACGCGGCGGGCGCGGCGGACGCGGCGGACGCGGAGACGGCCGCCGGCCCCGCGTCCGCGCCGCCCCGGCCGGAGGAACTCGCCTACGGCTTCTACACCTCGGGCTCCACCGGAACCCCCAAGTGCGCCCTCAACCTGCACAGCGGCCTGGCGAACCGGCTGCTCGCCATGGGCCGCCGGTTCGGCGCGTCCCCTCGCCACGTGGTGCTGCAGAACAGCCGGCACACCTTCGACTCCTCGCTGTGGCAGCTACTCTGGCCGCTCACCTGCGGCGGCCGGGTCGTCATCCCCCGCGCACACGACATCCTCGACCTCACCGCCACCGTCGAGGTCATCGGGCGCCACCGCGTCACGATGACCGACTTCGTGCCCACCATCCTCACCGCGCTCGTCGAACTGCTCGACTCCCGGCCCGAGTTGGTGGAGGGCCTGGCGAGCCTGCGGATGCTGCTGGTCGGCGGCGAGGAGATCGCCCCGGACAGCGTGCGCGCCCTGCGCCGACTCCTCCCGCAGCTGCGGGTGACCAACACCTACGGCCCCACCGAGGCCTCGATCGGCTCCGTCTTCCACGAGGTCACCCCGCAGGACCCCGTCCCCCTGCCGATCGGCCGGCCGATCGACAACACCTGGGCGGTCGTGCTCGACGAGCACGGCGAACCGGCCCCCGCCGGGGAGATCGGCGAGATCTGCATCGGCGGCGCCTGCCTGGGCACCGGCTACCTCGGCGACCCCGACCGCACCGCCCTGGCCTTCGTCGAGAACCCCTTCCCCGAGCTGCCCGGGAAGCGGATGTACCGCACCGGCGACCTCGGCCACCGCGGCCCGGACGGGCTGCTCTTCTTCGACGGCCGGCGCGACCAGCAGGTGAAGATCGGCGGCGTGCGGGTGGAGCTCTCCGAGATCGAGCACGCGATCACCTCGCACCCCTCGGTGCGCGAGGCCAAGGTGCTGGTCAGCGAGCACGGCGGCGGGCAGCACCTGGCCGCCTTCGTCACCCTGCGGGACGGGCTGACGAAGGACCGGCTCAGGTCGCACGTCCGCGCGCTGCTGCCGGCCGAGCTGGTCCCGAAGCGGTTCATCAAACTCGACGCGGTGCCGGTGAACGGCAACGGGAAGACCGACCGCAGGGCGCTGGCCGAGCTCCTGAAGGCGCCCGCGCCGAGCGAGGCGAGCGGCTGGACCACCACCGGGAGCAGCACCGAGCGCGCCCTCGGCGAGCTGTGGAACGCCC
This sequence comes from Kitasatospora sp. NPDC057692, assembly GCF_042799475.1. Taxonomy (NCBI): domain Bacteria; kingdom Bacillati; phylum Actinomycetota; class Actinomycetes; order Kitasatosporales; family Streptomycetaceae; genus Kitasatospora; species Kitasatospora sp. NPDC057692. The sequence continues at coordinate 68,353 of NZ_JBHVIV010000038.1, forward strand.
TGCTGCCGGAACCCGTCACCAGCCCCGACGCCGACTTCTTCGACAGCGGCGGCGACTCGCTCCGCGCCCAGCGGCTCGCCCTCGCGGTGTCGGCCCGTTTCGACACCCCGCTCTCGATCCGGGACATCGTCCACGCGCCGACCATCGCGCTCCAGGCCGCCGCGCTCGACGGCGGCCGCATCCGGCCCCCCGCTCCGGCGGAGGCCGCGGCGTCCGCCGGCGACCTCACCCTGCCCGCCGACATCCGGCCCGCCGGAACCCCGCCGTCCGGACCGCCGCGGCACCTGCTGCTCACCGGCGCGACCGGCTTCATCGGCGCCCAGCTGCTGCACGACCTGTTGGAGCGGACCGACGCCGCCGTCCACTGCCTGGTCCGGGCCGACACCCCGGACGAGGCCCGGCGGCGCGTGGCGGACGCCCTGCACCGGTACCGGCTGTGGTCCGACCGGACCGCCCACCGGATCCACGCCGTCCCCGGCGACCTGGGCAGCCCCCGGCTCGGACTCGCCCCCGCCGACCACCACCGGCTGGCCGAGCAGGCCGACACCGTGGTGCACGCCGGGGCCATGGTGAACCTGGTACGCGGCTACGGTGCGCACCGCCGTGCCAATGTGTCCGGCACCGTCGAACTGCTCCGGCTCGCCGCCGCCGGGCGGCCCGCGATGGTGCACTTCGTCTCCACCCTCGCCGCCTGCCCGGCCGAGCCCTCGGGCGAGCTCCCCGTCCCGGAGCTCCCGGTCCCGGCCGGCCGCACCCCCGACGGCGGCTACGGGCAGTCCAAATGGGTCGGCGAGCACCTCGTCCAGCTCGCCGCCGACCGCGGGATGCCGGTCGCCGTGCACCGGCTCGGCGAGGTCATGCCCGCCACCGGCACCGGCATCCCCAACCCCGGCTCCCGGGTCGAGCTGCTCATCCGGGCCTGCCTGCGGGTCGGCGCCTACTTCACCAGCGACCTCAGCACCGACTACACCCCCGTCGACCACGTCGGACGGCTGCTGGTCGCCGCCGTGAACCACCGCCGCCCCGGCTACTTCCACCTGCTGCGCCCCGGCCCGCTGCCGCTCGACGACCTGCTCGGCGCCTTCGGGTCCGTCTTCGGCCTGCGCAAGGTCGAGTACCGGGACTTCTGGCAGGCCGTCCAGCAGGCCGCGGCCGCCGAGCCCGACGACCGGGGCCTCGCCGGGGCGCTCGCCCTGCTCCCGGTGCCGACGACCCGACCCGACCGCGCCCCGATGGCCTTCGAGGACGCCGCCGCCCGCTTCAGCACCGCCCGGGCCGCCGGGCTCGCCGCCCTCGCCGACGCCCGGAGCCTCCCGTCCAACCGCGACGGCCTGCACCGGTACGTCGTCCACCACGCCACTCACCGGGGCTGACCCGGGACGGGACGGGAGACGAACCGGTCCGACGGGGCGACGGGGGCACCCGGGCCCCGCCGGAGGCGACCCGGGCCGGGGCCACGGGCATGCCGGGGCCGCGGCCACGCCCCCGGTGTGCCGGTCCCCTCTTCGGCGGTGTCGGCACCGTCAACGGCGGCACACTCCCGGCGGAGAGCGGCCGTGCCCGGCCGGTGATCGGCTACGGCCCGGCCGAAGCCTGGCAGAACCGCGCCGCCGCCACCCACCACCCACCACCCACCACCCACTGCCGCTCACCCCGACCGGCCTCCGCACGGCGCAGCCCACGCCTGCACGGGCCACGACGGACCACCCGCCCCGCCCGGCACGGAAGACACCACCGCGCGCCGCGCAGCTCCCGCACACCGGACCACCCCGCGACCTCCCGCCCCGCACCGAAGCCGCCACCTCACGCCGTACACGCCCCGCACAGCAAACCGGAGCGCCGGACCGCCCGGCCGGACCGCCGTGGTCCGGGTGCACGGGTGCTGATCCGCCGGCCCCGGCAGCCAGGGCCTCCGGCCGCCGCCGACCGCTGCCGGACGGCGCCGATGGTGGTGCCATGGAGGTGGGGGTCGCGGAGCGGCCCCCACCGGACCGGCGTCCGCCGCGCGGACGCGGTGGACGGCGTTCCCCGCCCGACCGGCGGCGAGCCGAGCAGTGTGGAGGAGCCATGACAGCCACGACCCCCGGCCGCGACAGCGGTCCGATCGTCCTCGGCGTCGACACCGAACCCGGGCCACCGGCCACCGCCTGGGCCGCCGACGCGGCCGACCGGCGCGGGGTCCCGCTGCGGATGGTCCACGCGGTCCCGTCCGTGGCCCGCGAATTCCGCCCGTCCGACGAGGGCCGCTACCACAGGACGCTGCGCGAGCGCGCCGACGAGGCGCTCGACAAGGCGGCGGCCGAGGCCCGGGCCCGCCACCCCGGGCTGGAGCTGAGCACGGTGGTCGTCGAGGACGTCCCGGCGCCGGCGCTGTGCCGGGAGTCGGCGCGCGCCTCGCTGGTGGTCCTCGGAACCCGGCGGCTGAGCCGGGTCGCGGAGGTGCTGAGCCTCGCCTCGGTGACCGTCCCCGTGAGCGCCCAGGCCCGCTGTCCGGTGGTGGTGGTCGTCGGGCCGGAGCACCTCACCCAGGACCCGCCGTACCTCGTGGTCGGGGTGGACGACAGCCCCTCCTCGGTCACCGCCGTCGGCTTCGCCCTCGGCCTCGCGGCGGAGCAGCGGGCCGCGCTGCGCGCCGTCCGGGTCCGCCAGCGTCCCCCGTTCGACCGGACCGATCCGCTCGCCGCCGAGGCGGAGCTCCGGCGATCGCTGATCGCGAGCACCGAGGGCCCGCGCGCGCCGCACCCCGAGGTCCGCCTCACCCACGAGGTGCTGCACGGGCACCCCGTCGAGGAACTGGCGCGGGCCTCCGAGCACGCGCTCGCCGTGGTGGTCGGGCGGCGGGGCGACGGCGGGTTCACCGGCATGCGGATGGGCTCCGTCCCGCACGGCCTGCTCCGCCGCGCCCGCTGCCCCGTCATCACCGTCCCGGCGCCGGACGACGCGCGCTGACCACCGGTGGCAGGAACGCCCGGACCGCCGCAACCGTCGACCGCCTCCCGGTGACCGGCACCGGCCCCGGTCACCGGGTCCGCCGGACCCGGGAGTGGGACGGTGGCCGGGAGATCCGGCAGGGTTGCCGGATCCGCCGAATGCCGAGACCGGCGCCGGCGGCCTCGACTACTGTGACGGGGCATGATCGAATCCGAGATCGAGATCACCGGCGGTCTGGTCCGCGCCCTGCTCCGGGAACAGCACCCCGACCTGGCCGATCTGCCCATCCGTGAGGTGGCGGGCGGCTGGGGCAACCAGATGTGGCGCCTCGGGGACGAGTTGAGCGTCCGGATGCAGCGGATGGACACCTCCCCCGAACTCCAGCTCAAGGAACGTCGCTGGCTGCCGCTGCTGGCTCCGCGACTGCCGCTTCCGATCCCGACCCCGGTCCGCGACGGTGCGCCGTCCGGGCGCTTCCCCAAGATCTGGACCGTCATGACCTGGGTCGACGGCACGCCGCTGGACCTCGGCGCCATCACCCGCACCGACCACGCGGCCGACTCCCTGGCGGCCTTCCTCACCGCCCTGCACGTCGAGGCACCCGGCGACGCGCCCCCGGCCTCGGACTTCGGCGCCCATCCCAGGGACTGCACCCCCGGCTTCGAGGACTGCCTCCAGGCCGTCGACATCGACCCCTTCTCCGAGGATCGGATCCGGGCCGTGTGGGACGACGCCGTCGCGGCCGCGGAGTGGGAGGGCCCGCCGGTGTGGGTGCACGGGGATCTGCACCCCGCGAACGTCGTCGTCGCCGACGGCACTCTCACGGGCGTCGTCGACTTCGGCGCCCTCTTCGCCGGCGACCCCGCCTGGGACCTCGCGGCCGCCTGGCTGCTGCTTCCCGCGGGCGGCGCCGCACGCTTCTTCGACAGCTACGGGCGGCCGGATGAGGGGACGGTGCGGCGGGCGCGCGGGCTGGCGGTGTGGAAGAGCCTGTTCCTGATGCTGATGGGCCGGAACGGGGACCGTGGTCTGCCCGGCGGCAAGCCGGGGTGGGGGCCCGCGGGCCGGTCGGCACTCGATCGCGTCCTGAAAGGCCTTTGACGCGCACGCGAGCGCATCGGGCGAGGCCGGGCTCTGGACGCGCTCCCGGGCGCCCGGTTTGGTGAGCAGCCGTGGCACGTGCGACTTGGCGGTGGCCACCGTGATGCAGAGTCCTCGGCGATCCCGGTGTTCGACCGGCGCGTCCGACCAGGGCCAGTACTTCCCGTTCCCGCTCGATGATGCCCTCACCCGGCCGTGGGGAGCGCTCCGGGACAACCGCGGGCCGCCCGACAGAATCGGCGATCGGACGGCGCGTCACACCCGGCGCGATCAGTGCGCCGCCGGCGGCAACCACGCGGGCCGCCGCAGGACCAACCGGCCACCGCCCGCGCGGCATCGGCCTGGGGACTTACGCCCACGGGCTCATGCGGCCGCACGATTGCCACCCACGGGCTCATGCCCGGGCGAGGGTCCTCTCGGCAGTGTGGGTGCCGTGATCGAAGTCAACGAACTCACCAAGCGCTACGGCGGCAAGACAGCCGTCGACCATCTGTCCTTCACCGTGCGACCGGGCCAGGTCACCGGATTCCTCGGCCCCAACGGAGCCGGCAAGTCCACCACCCTGCGGATGATCCTCGGCCTGGACGCGCCCACCACCGGCAGCGCCACCGTCAGCGGCGGCCCCTTCCACCACCACCCGCGCGGACTGCGGCACGTCGGCGCCCTCCTCGACGCCGGACAGGTCCACGGCGGACGCAGCGCCGTCGCCCACCTGTCCGCCCTGGCCCGCAGCAACGGCATCCCGCGGCGCCGGGTGGACGAGGTGCTCCAGGAGGTGGGGCTGGCCGAGGTGACGACCCGCCGCATCGGCGGCTTCTCCCTCGGCATGAAGCAGCGCCTCGGCATCGCCACCGCCCTGTTGGGCGACCCGCCCGTGCTCATGTTCGACGAGCCGATCAACGGCATGGACCCGGAGGGCGTGCTCTGGGTACGCCGGCTCTTCCGGCGCCTGGCCGCCGAGGGGCGCACGGTCTTCCTGTCCAGCCACCTGATGTCGGAGATGGAGAACACCGCCGACCAACTGGTCGTCATCGGCCGGGGCCGCCTCATCGCCGCCGAGTCGGTAGGTGACTTCGCGGCCCGCGGCACCCGTCGCAGCGTCGTGGTCGGGACACCGCAGACCGCCGAGCTGGCAGCCGTGCTGACCGCGGCGGGCGCCTCGGTCGAGCCGGAGGGCCCGGCGGGCGCCGAGAAGCTCACCGTGACCGGGCTCCCGGCGGACCGCATCGGAGCGCTCGCCTTCGAGAACCGTATCCGACTGGACGAACTGACCACCCGCACCGCCTCACTGGAGGCGGCCTTCATGGAACTCACCGCCGACAGCGTCGAATACCAGGCAGGACAGTCCCGATGACCACACTCGCCGCCGTCCCCCCGGCCACCCCCGTCGCCGACCCGCCCGTCCGCTTCCGGGACCTGCTCGCCTCCGAGTGGATCAAGCTGCGGTCCCTGCGCTCCACCCCGTGGACGATCGCCCTCACCGTCCTGTTCGTCGTCGGGTCCGCCGCCGTGGCCGCGCTGACGGACAAGGCCGCCCGCTCCGGCCCCGCTGATTTCCTGCCCTACGACGCCTATCCGGCGGCCGGCTACTGGACGCTGATGCTCATCGCCGGCAGCATGGGCGCCCTCACCGTCGTGAGCGAATACAGCAGCGGTCTGATCCGCACCACCACCGCGGCCGTCCCCGCCCGCGGCTCGGTCGTGCTGGCCAAGGCGGCCGTCACCGCCGCACTGTGGACCGCGGTCGGCACGGCCGTCTCCACCGGTTCCTTCCTGGTCTCCCAGGCCATCCTGGACGGGCACCGTGCCGGCGTTCCGATCACCCACCCCGGGGTGCTCCGGGCGCTGGTGGCATCCGCGTTGCTGGCCCCGGTCTGTGCCCTGGTCGGTCTGGGCCTCGGCGTTCTGCTCCGGCACGCCGCCGGGACCATGGTCACCAGCATCTTCACCCTGCTGATGCTGCCCACCATGTTCTCGGAGAGCAACCGCTGGTCGGCGGACATCAAGCACGCGCTGGTGGCGGCCGCCTGGAATCGCCTGGTCCGAACCTGGGAGCCGGACCCCGGATCCCTGGGCTACACCGCCACGATCCCGGGCTCCTGGATCGTGTACGCGCTCTGGCCCCTGATCACGGTCGCACTCGCCGTGCTCGTCGTGCGGCGCCGCGACGTGTGAGCGTGCCACCAGGGCACGAACATCGCGCCCTGGCGGCACGCTCCGGAGGCGAGGCCCACGCCGGCGCAGGCCCGCCCGGCGCCCGCCGCGGATCGCGGACGGGCCGTCACCCTCCGGGCGGTCAGATCGCCAGGTCGCGGCGGTCCAGCAGCGCGAAGGCGGCGACCAGGCCCGCCACGCCGACGCCGCAGAGGACGGCGAGCGAGGACCAGGGGACGGTGCCGTGGGCGAGGGCGTCACCGGGCGTGTAGTAGTGGAAGGGGCTGAGGTAGCGCAGCGGTGCGGCGGGCTCCCAGGCGAGGGCCACGAAGTTGAGCGCGAAGCCGACCGCGCCGAAGGCGACCGCGGCACCCACCACGTGCGCCCGGCGGCGGCTGACGGCCGAGACGGCGAGCACCGGCCCGGTCAGGCAGAGTGTGAAGCCGCACCCCAGCAGTCCGGCGGCGAACACCCCGCCCACCGGGACGGCGGCCCGCAGGTCGGGCGAGAGCGCGACGCCGAGCGCCACCGTGGCGGTGGCCGCGGCGTTCAGCAGGACCGATGCGGCGGCGAGCGCGGCGGTCCGCTCGGCCAGCAGCCGGCGGCGGGAGACCGGGCGGGTCATCAGCAGCTCGATGGTGCCCGACTCGACGTCGGCGGCGACCGCGGCCGCGCCCAGGGCGCCGATGGCGGTCAGCTGGAGCGCGATCCAGAACGGGTGGGTGAGCCCCGCGCCGAGCAGACCGGGGTAGCTGGCGATGGAGACGTCCCCGTTGGAGCCGCTGAACGCCTTGAAGGCGTCCGGCGGGTTCGCCGTGCCGCCGAACAGGTCGGTGGGCGGCACCGCCCCGGTGATCACGACGATCAGCGCCTCGAACACGACCATGCCCAGCACCAGCGACAGCAGCATCCGCCGGCGCCGGTGCAGGGCCAGCCAGACCAGGGGGAGCCGTCGGCTGACGGTGGCCCGGCTCATGACCGCGCCTCCGGTCCCGCGCCGTTCCCCGGTTCGGCGCCGCTCCCCGGTCCCGTGCCGTTCCCCGGTCCCGTGCCGTTCCGCGGTTCGGCGGCCGGCTCCTCGCCGGCCCGGTAGAGGTCGAGGAAGGCCTCGTCCAGCCCGGCCTCCTCGACGGTGAGGTCGTCGACCGGCAGGGCGGCGAGCAGGTCGCGCACCGCCGCCACGAGATCGTCCGGGGGCACCAGCAGTTCCACCCGTGGGCCGTCCCAGCGCGGGGACCAGCGCTCGGCCGCGCCCAGCGGCCGCTCGCCCCGCCCGTCGCCCAGCACCAGCCGGATCCGCCGGGCACGGGCGCGGCGCAGGGCGGCCACCGACTGGACCGCCACCAGCCGCCCGCCGCGGATGATCGCCACCCGGCCGCAGGCCCGCTGGACCTCCGGCAGGACGTGGCTGGAGAGCAGCACCGTGCGGCCCGCCGCCGTCTCCTCGGCGAGGAGTTCGAAGAAGACCTCCTGGACCAGCGGGTCCAGCCCCTCGGTGGGTTCGTCGAGCACGGTGAGGGCCGGCCGGTGCTGCAGCGCCTGGACGAGCCCGAGCTTCTGCTTCATGCCCCGCGAGTACGCCCCCACCGACTTGTCCAGGTCGGCCCGGGACAGGCTCAGCCGGGTGCAGAGCTCGGCCTGCCGCGGCGCGGCCGCGCCCTGGAGGTTCGCCAGCAGGTCGAGCGTCTGGCGTCCGGTGAGTTCGGGGTAGAGCCGCAGCTCGCCCGGGAGGTAGCCGATGGACGGCGACACCCGGCGGTGGTCGGCCACCGGGTCCAGGCCCAGGATCCGGACCGCTCCGGCGCTCGGCTTCAGCAGCCCGACCAGGCAGCGCAGCGTGGTGGTCTTCCCCGCGCCGTTCGGCCCGAGCAGACCGAACACCTCGCCCGCGCCGATGTCGAGGTCCAGCCCGTCGACGCCGACGCTCCGGCCGTACCGTTTGGTCAGCGATCTGAGCTCGATCACCGCCGTGCCCTCAGCGGACATGCTCCACCTCCCGTGGTGAGCGCGGATCCATGGTTCCCGCGCCGGACCGCGGCCAACCGGGCCGCCGCTCCCCCACCCTGCCGCTCCCGCGATCCGCGCGCACGGGGCCGAACGGCCCTGCCCGCCGGGCCCGGACGGGCCGCGGTCCCGGGTCGCAGGCCCCTGCGCGGACCGCGGCCGTGCGGCGGCTGGCCCGGGCGGGTGGACACCGGGCGCGCGGTGCGGCGGCGCCCGGGCGGGCCGGAGCGGGCCTGCTACAAGCGGAGCGGGAGCCGGCGACCGTGCGGAGCGCGGGCCGGACGGCTCCCGGAGGGCGGAGGAATGATCGTCGAGGATGTCAGGTGCGAACCGGCCGAGGGCGGCTGGCGGCTGTCGGCAGCGGTCCGATCCGGTGCGGAACTCCCGTCGGCGCGGCTCCACTTCACGGTGCCCGGGGGCGGGCGCGGCCGGCCGCCCGAGCGCGACTGGCTGCCGGAGCGCGGCGACGCCTTCCTCGCCGCGCTGCTGATGCCGGCGATGCGCCTCGGAGAGGAGCTGGTGGTCGACGCCCCGGTCTCCGCCCGGCTGCTGCGCTCGGCGCGGACCGTGGTGGAGATCTACACGGCCTGGTGGGAACGGCTGCGCACGGTCCGGGTGACGGCGGGCGAGCCCGTCGAGGCGCCGTACGGGCCCGCCGCCGTGGGGCTGTTCTTCACCCTGGGCGTGGACTCCTTCTACAGCCTGCTCGGGGACGCCGAGCGCCGCGCCGAGCCCGGCCACCGCCCGGTGAGCGACCTGCTGTTCGTGAACTTCGAGCGGCACGCCGGGCCGGACCACGACCGGCTGCTCGACCGGGTCCGGCGGGTGGCCGACCGGAGCGGCGCCAGGGCGCTGCGGGTGGAGACCGACCTGCGCGCCTTCACGGCGTCCCTGGTCCGCTGGGAGGACTTCCACGGCGCCGCGCTCGCCGCCACCGCGCTCGCCCTGCAGGGCCTGCTGGGCCGCTGCCTGATCGCGGCCAGCTTCGACTACCGCCATCTGCCGCCGTACGGGTCGCATCCGGTGCTGGACCACCTCTGGTCCACCGAGGCGCTGGAGATCGTCCACGACGGCGCCGACGCCACCAGGACGCAGAAGGTGGCGCGCCGGCTGGCGCACTCCGACCTCGCGCTGCGGAACCTCGCGGTCTGCTGGCGGGGCCGGCCCGGGCGCAACTGCGGCGCCTGCGAGAAGTGCCTGCGGACCATGGTCGCCCTGGAGTCGGCCGGCGTGCTCGGGCGGTGCGGGACGCTGCCCCGCGTCCTCGACCTCGACCGGCTGCGCCACGCCCCGATGGACTCGGCGGACGCCCGGGACGCCATGCGCGAGGCGGGGCGCGACGCCGCCTGTCTGGGCCGCCCCGACCTCGCGGCGGCGGCCGAGCTGGCGGCGGACCGCCACGGGCCGTTCCCCAGGATGGCGGCGCCGTGACCGGCCTCGACCGGTGGGCCGGTTTCCGACGCCGACTCACCGACGTGGTCGGCGAGTTGATCCGGCCGCCGGGCCGCTGCGCGCTGCTGGGCTTCCCGAGCTACGGCAATGTCGGCGACAGCGCCATCTGGCTGGGCGCGCGCTCGCTGCTGGCGGAGCTGGGCGCCGAGGTCGTCTACACCGCCGATCACCACGACTTCTGCGCGGCGGCCCTCGCCGAGCGGCTGCCGGGCGGCACCATCCTGCTCACCGGCGGCGGCAACCTGGGCGACCTGTGGCCGAGCCACCAGCGGACGCGCGAACAGGTGATCAGCGCCTTCCCCGGGCACCGGATCATCCAGCTGCCGCAGTCCGTCCACTTCGGCGACCCGGCCGGCCTGGAACGGGCCCGGGCCGTGTTCGACGCGCACCCCGACCTGGTCCTGCTGCTGCGCGACGAGGCCAGCCTGCGCGCGGCCCGCCGCTCCTTCCGCGCGCCCTCCCTGCTCGCCCCGGACTGCGCCTTCGCGCTGACCGGCCTGCCCCGCCTGGCGCGACCCGAGCGGCGGATCCTGTGGCTGCGGCGCGGCGACCACGAGTCGGCCGCCCCGGAGGAGCCGAACGGCACCGGGGCGGCGGCCGGGGTGCACCGGACCGACTGGACCGGGCAGGAGGGCGCCGACGCGCGCTGGATCGCCGAGGCGCAGGCCGCCCGGCAGCGGATCGCGGCGGCCTGCGCCGAGGTCCGCGGCACGGCGGGCGACCGGGCGGCCGCCGAGCTCGCCGCCGCCCGGGACCGCCTTGCCCAGCTCCAGCTCCAGCGCGGCTGCCGGCTGCTCGGCAGCGCCTCGGCGGTGGTCACCGACCGGCTGCACGGCCATCTGCTGAGCCTGCTGCTCGGCCTGCCGCACGTCGTGATCGACGACCGGCACGGCAAGGTCGGCGGCTACTGGCGAACCTGGGGGCACGACCGGCACCGGGCCGTCGCCCGGCGGGCGCCCGACGCCGACCGGGCGCTCCGCACCGCCGCCGCCCTGCTCGCCGACCCCGCCACGCCCCGGCCGGGTCGCGGACCAGGACGAAGACGCAC